>JAYUHJ010000310.1:0-21969 GCA_043767065.1 Hyphomicrobiales bacterium
CGGGCGCCGTTGACGGTGGCCCATTGCAGCGCCTGCCGGCAGGTGACGGAAATCTCCTGCGGCGCGGCGCCGGTTTTGCGCCAGGTTTCCTGATTGTCGAGATTGCGCTGCGTCTGCAGCGTCATCCGCATGGCGCCGAACAGGTCGGCCCGCGTCGAAACCTCCACGTCGGTTCCGATCGAGACCGGCGCGCCGCGCGCCATCAGCTTGCCGGTGAGCGGATCGCCGAAGCCCATCTGAAGCTCGACGTCGGCCGTCACCGTGTATTGCACGCCGTGATCGAGCGTGAGCGCGATCTCCTCGTCGCTGAAATTATTGGCATGCACCACGTTGGTCTTGGACGAGAGCAGCTTCTCCTTCGCCAGCCGCTCGAAGCCGTCGGGCACGATCGGCGCGCTGCCGCCGGTGTGCATGCTGACCAGCAGATCCAGCTCGCGCGCGAGTCGCATGTCCTCGAGCGTCACCTCCCACACCGAATAGTTCGGCCCCAGAATCGCAAGCCCGAGCGCGATCAGGCCGTCGCGCGCGCCGAGCCGACCCTTCAGCAGCCGCTCGATCTCCGCGCGCGGCATCGGGCGATAGCTGAAGTGGGTCTCGCCCGGCTTCGGGTTGGGCTTGGGCGAGCCGTGCAGAAAAATGGCGCGGATGCCCGATTGCTCGAGCCCGTCGATGGCGGCGTCGGTGTGCGCGGGGGTCGGATTGTTGTGGCACCAGTCCACCAGCGTGGTGACACCCGAATTGATGCTGGTCAGCGCGCCCATCAGATTCGCGATCTGGATGTCTTCCGGCTTGAAGTGCGGCGCCATGCCGCGATGCATGCGCGCCATGTATTGCGGCACCACCCAGTCGCCCGCGATGCCGCGCATGCCCGACTGCCAGGTGTGCAGGTGCGCGTTGACGAGGCCGGGGAAGACAATCATTTCCGCGGCGTCGATCGTCTCGGCGCCGGCGGGCGCGTCGATGGCGGGCGCGATCGCGGCGATCTTGTCGCCCTCGATCAGCACGTCGCCGCGATCGAGATCGCGCACATCCGCATCCATGGTGACGATGCGGCCGCCCTTGATCAGAATCTTGCTCATGCGCGATTCCCCTCTTGTTGCGCAGGCGCCCGCCGTACTCCCTGCGCCAGCGGTAGTAGCTCTGCTCCGAGATCTCAGCTTCCCCGCACGCCGCAGCCAACGCCTTCCCTTGTGCCAGCAAGACCTCGATCTGCCGCAGCTTCGTGACAATCTGTTCCGAACTGAACCTCTTCCTAGGCATCCTCGGCTCCTTTCGTCCAGGTGATCCTCTCTATCAGCCTGGTCCAAAAATCACCGGTCAGGTCACCGCCATATGGCTTCCGTGTACCTCAGCAGAATGCTAGCGTTCACGCTGATCCCTGGTCATCTGGGGAATGTCGGTTCATCAGGAGGAGATGATCATGCGAGCTGGGCTGAAATTACCCGCACTGTTTATTGGGGCAATCGGCCTGCTGGTGAATGCTGGCACCGCGCGGGCACAGGAACCGATCAGGATCGGCGTTCTGCTGCCGCTGACCGGTCCGCTCGCCAAGAACGGCATCGAGAACTGGGAGGCGATGCAGATCGCCCGCGACATGATCAACGAGCGCGGCGGCATCAACGGGCGCAAGATCGAATACGTCCACGGCGATGCCACCAGCCCGACCGCGGCGATCAGCGAAACCGAGCGCATCATCACCAGGGACGGCGTCAAGATCACGACCGGCTCGTTCGCCTCGCCGATCGCGATCGCTGTCAGCCAAGCCGCCGAACGTCACGGCGTATTCCATTGGGAGGCGACGGGCGCGGCCGAAATCATCACTCGGCGCGGTTTCAAGTACACGTTTCAGGTCGGAGCCCGGTCCGGCCGTTACAGCCAAGCGGCGGTCGATTTCATCGTCGATTCGCTGGCCGCGAAGCTCGGCAAGTCCGCCTCCCAGCTGCGTATTGGGCTGCTGTGGGAAAACCGCGCGTTCGGCAAGTCGGTCGGCGATGGCGTTCGCGATTACATGAAGACGAAGAACCTGCAGTTGATCTATGACGAAGGCTACGACCAGACCACGACGGATATGACGCCGATCGTGCAAAAGCTGAAGGACGTGAATCCCGAGGTCCTGATTGCGATCTCCTTCCCCAACGACGCAATTCTGTTTCAGCGCAAGGCCAAGGAGTTCGACTTCTACGTCAAGGCGTTCATCGGGGTGAGCGCGGGCTACTCGTCGCCCGATCTGCGAACCTCGATCGGCGATATCGTCAACGGGCTTTTTGTGTCCGACTTTCCGCCGCGGGTAAATCCGGCGGTGCTCAAGCCGGACGTGCGCAAGGTCGCCGACGAGTTCTACAAACGCTACGAAGACAAGATGAAGCGCCCCCCGGCCGGTCACGCGTCCGCGGGCTTTTCGGCGCTCTGGGCCCTGTTCACAGAGGTCTTTCCCAAGGCCAAGACCTTCCAACCGGACGAGCTGCGCGAGATCGCGCTCAAACTCGATCTTCCGGAGGGCAGCATGGTCAACGGCAGCGGGATCAAGTTCACCAATCTCGATTGGGCGCCGGATCCGAAGGATGCCGGCCAGAACCTGCGGGCGGCCGTCGGTATTTGGCAGTGGCAGAAGGAAGGCAATGTCCAAGTCTTCCCCAAGGCCCTGGCGACGCACGAGCCGGTGCTGGTGCCGCTGCCGACTTGGGATAAGCGATAAAGAATGGTGCGCGCGACCTTCCGGGGTCGCGCGCATTTCACCCGCGTTTGACTCAACCTTCCAGCTTCGGCGGTGATGACGACCATTGGTCAGCTCCTCTTGTCGGGCCTCCTCATCGGCAGCATTTATGCGTTGATGAGCATCGGCCTCACGCTGATCTTCGGCGTGTTGCGCGTCGTCAATTTTGCCCACGGCGAATTTCTGATGCTCGCGATGTATGGCGCGTGGGCGATCACGCATTTCCTCGGCCTCAATCCCTATGTCGCGATCGTCGCTATTGTCCCGGGCATGTTCCTGTTCGGCATGGTGGTGCACCAGTTGATGATTGCCCCGGCACTCGACAAGCCGCATCTTGTGGTCGTCTTCGTAACGATGGGCCTGTCGATCCTGATGCAGAACGTCGCTCTGATGTTCATGTCAGCCGACCTCTGGGACGTCCCGCCGCTTCTTGGCGGTCGCTCGTTCACGTTCGGGCCGTTCTACGCAAAACCCGAGCTGGTCATCGGCTTTGCGGTTGCGGTGGCATCCACCTTTGCGTTGCGATGGCTGCTGAAGACGACCTATCTCGGCAAAGCCATCCGCGCCACGGTGCAGGACAGCGAGGCGGCCATGCTGATGGGGATTCCGGTGCCGCGTATCTTTCTGATTACCTTTGCCGGCGGCTCCGCGCTTGTCGGGCTCGCTGCTTGCATCATGATGCCGCTGTTTTCGGTATTCCCGACGGTCGGCCTCAACTTCGTATTGATTGCGTTCGTCATTGTCGTGCTCGCCGGAATGGGGAGTATCGAAGGCGCGCTGCTCGGCGGCATCTGCATCGGCATCGTGCAATCGATGAGCAGCTATTACATCGCGCCCGCCTATGGCCAGATGTTCTTCTTCATCTTGTTCCTGCTGGTCATGATCTTTCGTCCCGACGGTCTGCTCGGCCAGAAGGGCGCGTCGAATATCGGCATTAATGACTGAGTCGCGTATGAAAGCTGCTGCGACACCGACCGATCGACTGCGCAAGCGATGGCGCTTGCTACCCGAGCGCGGCACCGTGTCGCTGTTCGAGATCGTGCTGTTCGCGGCGTGCGCGGTGCTGGTCGCCGTCCGTCTGCCGCAGCATCTTCAAGACGTCATCATATTGACCTATCTGTGGGGCGGGCTGGCGCTGGCTTGGAATATCGCCGGCGGCTATGCCGGCCTGATTTCCTTCGGTCACGCCGCGTTTTTTGGCATCGGCGCCTACACCTCGGCAATTCTCAACGTAAAAGTCGGCCTCACGCCCTGGATCGGGATGTGGCTCGGCGGCCTGCTGGCGGCCGCCGCCGGCACCGCCCTCGCCCTCGTCTGTGCGCGGCTGCGTGGGCCGTTTTTCATACTCTCCACTCTCGCCGCAGCCGAAGTCGTGCGGATCGGCGCGCTCAACTGGGCAACGCTGACCGGCGGGCCGGAAGGGCTCGCATTGCTTCCGGTGCCGAGCGTCCTCAACATGGTGTTTGCGTCAAAGACGACGTACGCGGCCTTGATGCTGGGCTATCTTCTGGCCGCCTATGTCTTTACGAAAATTCTTGAGGGCTCCCGTTTCGGCTTCTATATGTTTGCCATTCGCGACGACGAAGACGCCGCCAGCGCGGCCGGGGTCAATCCGCTGCTGGTACGCGCGAGCGCGATGGGGCTGAGCGCCTTTCTGTCCGGCGTAGGCGGCTCGCTATTCGCGCAATACTTTCTCTATCTCGACCCGACGCATGTGATCTCGCCGGAACTCTCGTTCCAGTTCGCGCTGCTGCCCGCGCTCGGCGGCCTTGGCACAGCAATCGGTCCGGTGCTTGGCTCATTCGTCATCACCCCGCTTTCGGAGATGCTGCGCTCCTACATGGGCGATGCGGTCTCCGGCTTGCATCTCGCCATCTACGGTGGGGTGGTCATAGCCGTGATGCTGTATTTCCCGGGCGGCATGGCCGCGGCCTTGCAACATCTCGCAGGCCGCAAACGAAAGGCGCAATGATGGCGTTGCTCGAAGTTCGCACGCTAAGCCGGTCGTTCGGAGCGCTATGGGCAGTCCGCAACGTCAGCTTTTCCGTGCAGCCGGGCGAGCTTGTCGGCCTCATCGGGCCCAATGGCGCCGGAAAAAGCACGCTCTACAACCTCATTGCCGGCGCGCTCGACCCAACCTCCGGCGAGATCGTGTTCAATGGCCGCCGGGTGTCGGGTCAGAAGCCCTATCAGGCCGCGCGCGGCGGCATCGCGCGCACCTTCCAAATTCCCAAGCCCTATCGCCATCTCTCCGTCGTGGACAATGTCGTCGTCAGCGCATTGGCGCACGACTCCACCGTGGCTGCCGCCCGCACGAGCGCCGAGGCGGTGCTCGCCGACGTCGGGCTCGCCGACTATGCGGACGCCCCGGTCAGCATACTTACGACCGGCCTGCTCAAGCGCCTCGAAGTGGCGCGCGCGCTCGCGCTCAAACCCAGCCTCGTTCTGTTCGACGAGATCATGGCCGGGCTGACGCCGAGCGAAGTCAAGAGCATGACCAACCTCGTGGCTGGTCTTCCGGCGCGCGGCATTACTGTCATCTGGGTGGAGCACGTGCTCTACGCAATCATGAAGACCGCGCAACGGATCATGGTACTGCATCGCGGCGAGATGATCGCCGACGACACGCCAGAAAAGGTCGCCGCAGACCCGGTCGTCATCAAGGCCTATCTCGGCGAGGAGATGAGCCTTGCTTAAGGTCGAGAAACTCAGCGCTTCGTATGGTCCGGTGACGATCCTGCGGGAGATCGATCTGCACGTCGACCCCGGCGAAATCGTCGCCCTGGTGGGCGCCAACGCCGCCGGCAAAAGCACTCTGATGTTCTCTCTCGCAGGCCTGCGGACCACCTGCAGCGGCGGCATTTCGATCCACAACCAACGCATCGATGCGCTGCCGGCCTATGAGCGTGTTCTGCGCGGGCTGGTGCTGGTGCCCGAGCGCAGGCGGCTGTTTCCGTTCATGACCGTGCTCGAAAATCTGGAAATCGGCGCCTATTCCGCGGCGGCTCGGATGGTGCGGCGGGAAACGCTCGAACAGGTTTTCCAGTTGCTGCCGGTTCTCGCCGAGCGCCAAAGCCAGGTTGCCGGATCGCTCAGCGGCGGCGAGCAGCAGATGCTGGCAATCGGGCGCGCGCTGATGGCAAAACCGCGCGTGCTACTGCTGGACGAGCCGACGGAAGGTCTCGCTCCACTGTACGTGAAACTGCTGTTCCAGGTCGTCGAAAACCTGCGCGACCTGAAGCTTGCGATTCTGATCGTGGAGCAGAACGTGCATCACGTGCTGCGCACCGCAAATCGCGCCTACGTGCTGGAGAACGGTCGGATCGTCATGCAAGGCACCGGCCGCGATCTCCTCAATGACCAGCGGCTGAAGGTCGCCTATCTCGGAGTTTAAGCATGATCACGGATATGCATTGTCATTTCATTCCCGACGAATATTTCCGGCTGGTTCAGCAAAAGGATGATTTTGAAGTCCGCCTGCTCGATGCTGAGGGCGATGCCGTCAACATCGCTTGCCGAGGCTTGCGGTACGAGTTGAACCGAACATTTTTCGAGCCGGCGCGCCAAGTCGCCCGCATGGATAAGCTCGGAATCGATCGGATCGTCATCTCGCTCGCGACGCCGCTGATCAACTACTACGTCGACCCGAAGCCGGCGGTCGAAGCCGCGCGCCTCTGCAACGACGGGTTTGCGGCGCTCACGAGCGCGAACCGAAAACGCTTCGCCGCTTGGGCGTTTCTGCCGATGCAGGATCCGCAAGCCGCCGCCGCCGAGCTTCGCCGTTGCGTCCGGGACCACGGCTTTATCGGCGGGCATTTGGCGACCAATGTTCGCGGCAGCTATTTGCCCGACGAAAGATTCCGCCCGATATTCGACGCCGCGCGCGATCTCGACGTCCCGCTTTTCCTGCATCCAGCGGACCCGCCCGGACTCGATCGCACCGGTGATTACGAGTTGACGGTGGTCGCCGGCTATCTGTTCGACTCGACGATCAACATATTCCGAATGATCTGCAGCAATTTCCTCGACCGATACGAGGGGCTAAAGCTCGTGTGCGCCCATGTCGGCGGCTACAGCCTGATGCTGCGCTTGCGCATGCAGTGCATGATCGATATCGACCCCAAACTTACGGCGACGGTCCCGCGCAAGGTCGACGAATATCTTCGCCGCCTGTATTTCGATACGTGCTGTTTCGAACCCGGTTATCTGGCATTTGCGACCAGCATCATGCCGGCCGAGAATTTCCTGTTCGGAACCGATGCGCCGTTTCTGCTGGTGGAGCGTGATCCGGTCAATTCCCTTCGCAGGGCGCTGCCGAAGGAACAGGCCGATCTTGCGCTGGAGAAAAATTTCCACCGGCTGACGGGGGTCTAATCATGCAGATACGTCAAATCCTCGTGGTATGCGACATCACCAACAGCGAAGGTGGCTTGCCGTCGCTGCGGCCGGTCACGCGCGTGGCCGCCTGCGCGGTTATTCATAATCCGCTCGCTAAAACGGCGCGCGACGACGTCAGCGAGCTCATTCCCTACGGCGTCGAACTCGGAGAGCTGCTGGTCCGCAAGGCCTTGAGCGTGTTGTCGAACCCGCCGGTGGCCTATGGCAAAGCCGCGATCGTCGGCGTCGACGGCGACATGGAGCACGGCGTCGCCATCGTGCATCCGCGCATGGGCAAGCCGGTGCGCGATGCGATCGGCGGCGGCAAGGCGCTGATTCCCTCGAACGTCAAGGTCGCCGCCGCCGGCACCTTGATCGACGTTCCGCTCGGCGACCGCGATGATCCATGGCTATTCGACAATATCGACACCATGACGGTGATGGTTCCCGGTGCGCCGAGATCCGATGAGATCGTCGTCATCCTGGTGTTGAGCGACAGCGGACGTCCGCGCCCGCGCGTCGACAAGGACGGTTACCGGCCGATCAAAAAGAGCCAAGACGCGAGCAAAGGATGAAGTCAGCTCCCTTCGCCTATTACGATCCGCGCACAATCGGCGAGGTCGTCGGCCTGTTGGCGTCACGCGAAAACGCCATGATTCTCGCCGGCGGCCAGTCGCTGGTGCCGATGCTCAATCTGCGGGTGGTGTTTCCGGATCACGTCATCGATCTCAATCGCGTGGCGGGGCTCGATCGCGTGGAGCTCACGGGTGACGTGCTGCGTGTCGGCGCGATGGCGCGCCAGCATGTTCTGGAGGCACATCCGGACGTCAAGGCGCGGGCGCCGATTCTCACCGACGCCTTGCGCCAGGTCGGACATTTTCAGACCCGCAGTCGCGGCACGTTCGGCGGCAGCCTATGCCACCTCGATCCGGCCGCCGAATTGCCCGGCATCGCCGCGCTCTATGACGCAACGCTGCATGTGGAAGGCACCAACGGCCGGCGCGACATTCCGATCGCCGATTGGCCGCAGGATCTGATGACACCCAATTTGACTTCGGATGAAGTTCTGCTCGCCGCCAGCCTTTCTTTATGGCCGCAGCCGCACGGCTATGCGTTCATCGAATTCGCGCGCCGCCAGGGCGATTTTGCGATTGCCGGCGTCGGCGCGCTGCTCACCCTAAACGCCGACGACGTGATAACCCGCTGCGCGATCATCGTCGTCGGCATGGGCGCCCGCCCGATCCGGCTCGCCGCCGCCGAGCGTCTGCTGGTCGGCGCCGCGCCGACGGCGGATGCCTTCACGGCTGCCGCCGCGACCGCCCGCGCGTACGAGGCGCTGTCCGACCTTCATGCATCTACGTCCTATCGACAGCATCTTGCCTCGGTGCTCACGCGTCGTGCGCTTGAGCAAGCCGTTTTCCGCTGCAGGGAACTTCGCAATGTCCACGCTTAGGCGGATCGCGCTCACGGTCAACGGCACGCGCCGGACATGCGAGGTCGAGGCGCGCGAGCATCTGGGCGATGTGCTGCGGGAAAAGCTCGGTCTCACCGGCACGCACATCGGCTGCGAGCATGGCGTTTGCGGCGCCTGCACGGTCGTGGTCGACGGTCTGGCCGTGCGCTCCTGCCTGATGCTGTCGGTGCAGGCCGACGGCTCGACCGTCACGACGGTCGAAGGTCTGGCCGCCGCCGACGGAGCGCTACATCCGCTGCAGGAAGCGTTCTGGAACTGTCACGGCCTGCAATGCGGATTCTGTACGCCCGGCATGCTGATGACGCTCGCCGCTTTTCTGCCGGCCCGCCCGGACGCGACCGAGGCCGACATCCGCGAAGTCATCTCCGGCAATATCTGCCGCTGCACGGGATACGAGTCGATCGTGGACGCTGCGCTTGAGGCCGGTCAGCGCATGAAAAAAGGGGCTTGAGGCATGGGCGTTCGCCAATTCGGTGCCTCGGTTCGCAGACTCGAGGACCCGCGCCTGCTGAGAGGAAATGGCCGCTATCTCGACGACATCCGTCTAGCCGGCCTCGTCCACATCGCGTTCGTGCGCAGCGATCATGCGCACGCCCGCATCCGCACGATCGATATGACCGCGGCGCGAAAATTGCCGGGGGTGGTGGCCTGTTTCACCGGCCGGGATCTCGGCGCGGTCGCGGCGCGACCGATGCCGCAGATGATCCCGTCGCCGCTGCTCAAGCAATCGAAGACCTATTACCCGCTGGCGATCGACGAGGTCTGTCACGTCGGCGTTCCACTTGCGCTGGTGGTGGCCGAGACCCGCGCCATCGCCGAGGACGCGGCAGCGCTGGTCGCGGTCGATTACGAGCCGCTGCCGGCGATCGTCGATTGGCGTCGCGCGCTCGACGCGGAAGCCCCGCGCGCCCATCTCGGGTCACCGGATAACCTTGTCGCGGCTCTGCACAGCCGTTTCGGCGACGTGGAGAAGACATTTGCAAGCGCACCGCATGTGTTCCGCGAATCTTTCGAGATTCATCGCGGCGCTTGTCATTCCATGGAAGGGCGCGGCGTGGTCGCGGTGCCTGAACCCGGCGACAAGATCACGGTTTGGACGTCGACTCAGGCACCGTACATGGTGCGCCGCATGCTGGCGGAATACCTGGGGCGTGCGGAGCGGACCATACGCGTCGCAGCGCCGGACGTCGGTGGCGGTTTCGGCCCGAAAGGCGTGGTCTATCCCGAGGAACTGGCCGTTCCGATCGTCGCGCTTGCGTTGGCGCGTCCAGTCAAGTGGGCGGAAGACCGCCGCGAGCATTTCCTGTCGACGACGCAGCAGCGCGACCAGACCTGGAACCTGGAAGTGGCGGCCGATCCGAGCGGTCGCCTGCTGGCCGTGCGCGGCCACTGCGTTCACGACAACGGCGGCTACGTGGCCTATGGCGTGGTTGCGCCGGTGACGTCGCTGGCAGCATTTCCCGGCCCTTACACGCTGGCCGCGCTCGACATCAAAATCGATGTGGTCTTTACCAATACCGTTCCCAATACACCGATTCGCGGCGCCGGCCGTCCAACGACGTGTTTCGTGCTTGAGCGCCTGGCCGACCGCGTCGCGCGCCAACTCGGCATTGATCGCGCCGAAGTCCGCCGGCGCAGCTTCGTGAAGCCCGAGCAGTTTCCCTACACGACCGGAACCAAGACGCGCGACGGATCCCCGATCTCCTACGACAGCGGCAACTATCACGCCTGTCTCGACGCCGCATTGAACAGGCTTGGAACCGATTTCGCCGAGCGACAGCGGCGCGCGCGGCAACAGGGTCGCTATCTCGGCCTCGGGATGGCGAGCTATGTCGAGGATACCGGATTGGCGCCGTTCGAGGGGGCCACGGTCCGCGTCGAACCGACCGGAAAGATCGTCATTCAGACCGGCGCGGCGAGCCAGGGCCAGGGGCACGCGACCATATTCGCGCAGATCTGCGCCGATCAGCTTGGCGTGGATCTCAATAATATCAGCGTCGAGTCCGGCGACACCGCCTCATTTCCGCTCGGCATCGGCACCATCGCCAGCCGCGTCGCCGTGACCGGAGGTTCCTCGGTCCACATGGCGGCGGCCGCGGTCAGGGCTAAGGCGCTGAAGGCCGCGGCCGACATGCTGGAGGTGTCCGAGAGCGATCTCGTTCTCGAGGACGGCTACGCCAAAGTCGCCGGCGCCGACGTCAAGGTGTCGTTGGCGAGCATCGCGCTCAAACTCGACGGCAGTTCGGGAATGCCCATGCTTGCCGGCTTCGAGCCGGGGCTGGCGGCCACGGCCTATTACGAGGCGCGCAAGAATACTTTCGCGAACGGGACGAATGTCGCCGAGGTCGAGGTCGATATCGAAACAGGTGCGGTTAAGATTCTCCGTTACATCGTGGCGCATGATTGTGGACGGCTGATCAACCCGATGCTGGTGGACGGGCAGGTGCGCGGCGGCGTCGTGCACGGTATCGGCAATGCGCTGTTCGAGCGCATGGTGTACGACGAGCAAGGGCAGCCGCTAACGACGACCTTCGCCGATTATCTTCTGCCGCTGGCGACCGACATTCCCCGCATCGAGATCATCCATCTGGAAACACCGTCTCCGCTCAATCCGTTGGGGGTCAAGGGGGCGGGTGAGGGCGGCACCATTCCCGCCGCCGCTTGCATTATCAGCGCCATCGAAGATGCGCTGGTGCCGATCGGCGTGCGCATCAATGAGCATCCGATTTCGCCGGACCGCCTCGTCGCGCTCATTCACGAACTGGCCTGATCGATTTTTTGTACCAAGGCGATAGAGAGATTACTGCATGAAGTTTAACTCGGCGAATCGTTCGATTGCTGGCAGGACGGCAGCTGGCGCCGGGGGCTCTAGCCAAGCGCCGAGTGCGGTCTGCGGGTGTTGTAGTGTCGCCTCCACTCTTCGATCACGATCTGTACTTCCTTCAAGCTGTAGAAGATCTAGCCGTTCAGACACTCATCGCGCAGCTTGCTCCGAGATCTCAGCTTCCCGGCACCTAATGTCGGTTGATTTACATCAAGACGGATAATCCGATCAGGGTTTACTTTGACACTACTCAACGGTTCGCCCAACACGGAGCAATACCATGATGTACGGCTGGTGGGACGGTTCTTCAGCGCCTTGGTATGGCATGATTTTTGGTCCGATCATGATGATCGTCTACATTGTCCTGACGGTGCTGATCATCGCATGGGTGTTACGTGCATTTGGTTTCGGGTGGCAATCCACCTCACAAGGAAACACTCCACTCGACACACTCAAGCACCGCTTCGCGCGCGGTGAAATCGATCGCGCAGAATATGAAGAACACAAGAAACTCTTGTCTGGTTCATGAGGCGCAGCACCCCACATCGATTGCGGTTTGCTGCAGTAGGTCTGGCGTTCCACAGTCGGAATCATTCCTGATCGCATAATGCAAAGGAAGTATGGATCGTATCATGAAAGTCCTCACACTGGCTGCCTTGGCCGTCATTGTATCGTCGTCTTTGGCGTTGGCACAGCAAGAGCCGAGGGTAAAGCCGCTCTCGGTCTCGGAAGACCCCACCAAGAAGACCATCTTGATCGGCCGTTCCGAGACGGCGGGAATGGTCATTCAGTTCGAACTCGAACCCGCCACGACAATGATCATGCTCGTCGGCACCCCGCCGAAGCCGATGGAACATGCCCCTGCCGCCGGCGAGATATACCATGTGGAAGTGAAGCCGATTGACCCTCGCTCAAAGACCCGGGTTCCCTACGCACACGTTGTCTTCGAGGCGATGAACAAAGACACTGGAAAATCGCTGAATGGAGAGCTGCATCCCGTGTGGGGTGGCAGTGGTCTCCATTACGCGATGAACAGCGCCCTTCTCGGCGACGGTGCATACACGGCGACGATCACGATCCACGCGCCAACATTCGGCCGGGCGCCCAAGGACAAGGATTTGTTTATGGCGCCTGCAGTGGCCAAGTTCCACTTCAAGCTAAAGGACCGCGTCCTTACAGAGGTGTCAGAGCCGAGTCCTTTGCCAAACTGAACCCAAGACAGCAGCAATATCGTGATGATTTGGGGCGCGGGCAAACACACTGGTCCTGCTCCTGCCGCGTTGGCGGTTTAGTGCAATATCTGTTTTTAATATGAGTTGAATAGCGCACGATGCCGTGCTTTTGAAATGATGTGGCGACAGGAGAACCGAAATAAATGCAGATTATACCACACGCTGGACGATTAGCAGGCTGTTGAAAAAGGTTCTTCCCTCGGGCTCGCTAGCGTGATTCTGTCTTGTTGACGCAGGACGGAGGGGAACGATGCGCGGGATGGATGAGAGATTAGGGTCGCTGTTTATATGTCGATCTTGAAGGGCGGATTCCGCTTTCGCACCCACTACGCGCGATCCGCCTTATTGTGAATGAGGCGCTGGCCGATCTGACTGGGACGTTTGAGGCGCTTTACTCAGCTTTCGGGCGCCCCTCGATCCCGCCGGAGCAGTTGCTACGCGCGTGCTCCTGCAAGCGTTTTTCTCGATCCGCTCTGAGCGGCAGTTGATGGAGCGGCTCAACTTTGATCTATCGTTTCGCTGGTTCGTCGGGCTCGGCATCGACGATGTTGTTTGGGATCACTCGACCTTCTCGAAGAACCGCGACAGGCTGCTCGATGGCAACGTGGCGGCGCGCTTCATGTGTGCCGTGCTGGAGCGGCCGCAGGTGAAGCGGCTTCTCTCCACCGAGCATTTTTCAGTCGATGGCACGCTGATCGAGGCGTGGGCCTCGATGAAGAGCTTCAAGGCGAAGGAGCCGCCGAAGGATGGTGCAGGCGAGCCCCCGGCTACAGAAGGACGCAATGCCGAAGTCGACTTCCGCGGCGAGAAGCGCTCGAACGAGACGCACGCATCGACGACCGATCCGGACGCACGGCTCTACCGCAAGAGCCCAGGACAGGGCGCAAAGCTATGCTTCATCGGCCATGTTCTCATGGAGAACCGCGGCGGCCTCGTGGTCGACGCCGAACTCACCCGCGCCACCGGCCACGCTGAGCGGTATGCGGCGCTGGAGATGATCAAGGGCGTGACCGGCGAGGATGGGACGACGCGACCCATCACGGTCGGCGGCGATAAGGGCTTCGACACGGCGGACTTTGTGATGGAGTTGCGGGAAATCGGTGCCGTGCCGCATGTCGCACAGAACACAAACGGCCGCCGCTCGGCCATCGACGGGCGCACGACGCGCCATCCAGGCTATGCCGTCAGCCAGCGCATCCGTAAGCGGATCGAAGAGGTGTTCGGCTGGACAAAGACGGTCGCAGGGCAAAGAAAGACGCGATTTCGGGGCCTGCCACGTGTGCGATGGGCCTTCACTTCGCCATGGCGGCTTACAATCTGATCCGTCTTCCGAAGCTCCTACAAGCGACAACGCAATGAACTACACTTTTCACGTCGTTGTCGAACGTGATGCCCGTCAATGGCGCGCCTACTGTCCCGCCTTCGAAAGCTATGAAGCCTCAACCGAAGGTGAAACGCGGGAGGAAGCCTTGACCCACATCCATTCCCGCCTTTTTATGATTCTTGAGCAGATCTTAGCCCAGGGGGGCGCCGGTTCCTGTGGATGTCGAATTTCCTAATGGCACCCTGATTTCAGTAGAAATCTGAGCCACCGATCGGTTTTTTCAACATCCTGCTAAGGCCAACCGTAAATAACTCGAAATTATGCGAGCGTTGGCCGCAGAAGCCACATATCGTTCGTCTATTCAGACCATATCGAATGCGCAGCCTCAACCACACGAGCGAGCTTCGCTCGTTCGTCAGCTACAGTCACCGGATTGCCGGCCACCGTTGAAGCAAAACCGCATTGCGGGCTGATCGCCAAGCGATCGAGTGGGATGAACTTCGCCGCTTCTTCAGTGCGGCGCTTCAGGAGTTCTACGCTTTCGAGCACTGGTGTCTTGCTGCTGACGAGACCGAGCACGACGCCCTTCCCTTTCGGAACGAAACGCAGCGGCTTGAAATCGCCCGCACGCGGCGTGTCGTACTCGAGGAGGAAATGGTTGACGCTCGTGTTTGCGAAGAAGCGCTCGGCGACCGACTCATAGCCGCCTTCGGCGAGGTAGTGGCCCTTAAAGTTGCCGCGGCACATATGGACGCCGACGACCATGTCAGCAGACCCCTTGGCGATCGCTTGATTGATTGCATCAATATAGAGATCGACGAGTGCATCGGGGTCGGCGCCGACCGCTTTTACCTGTCCGCGAATTGTGGGATCGCACAGGAGTGCGACTGCAACCTCATCGATCTGCACGTAGCGGCAGCCGGCGGCGTCGAGCGCGGCGATTTCCTCCTGATACACGACCGCCAAGTCGGCGAAAAACGCTTTTGAATCCGCATAGAGGCCGCGCTCCGCATAATCACTGCACCGGTAAAAGTGCATGGTCGAAGGCGATGGCAGTGTGATCTTCGGCGTCACCTTACTCACCTCGCGGAGAAAGGTGAATTCATCGAGAGCGAGCGGATGCGTCCTTCGTACCCGCGCCGTAACGTAGGGCGCAGTGAACTCGACCTCGTGGCCACGATCATCGCGAAACTTGAATATCGCGTTGCGAATTTCGAACCCCTTCACGCCCTCGACAAAACGGCTCCAATACGAGCCGCGGCGGAACTCGCCGTCGGTGACCACCTCGAGACCCGTCTCTTCCTGCAGCCTGACGACGTCCCGGATGCAATCGTCCTGTATGCCTATGAACGCTTCGCTGCCGATATGGCCGCCGGCATATTGCTTAAATGCTTGGCGCAATGCGGGCGGACGCAGGAGGCTTCCAATATGATCGGCGCGAAACGGCGGACGGCCGCGAGCTAGTGGATTGGCGGGCATTTGTTCCCTCTATCGGAAGCGGCAACTATTCTATAGTTCTATAGAATAAGTTATCGCCTTATTACGGTCGAAGCAACCACCCCTTGGGACCAGGTCGATGAAACGAAAGCCCGTACGCCAGAAAGCCTCGCGCAAACGTCGGCGGCGCGCGGCGGAAATCATCGACGCGGCGGCACAAGTGTTCGCAAGGCGCGGGTTCCATGGCGCATCGACGCAGGACATCGCCGACGTCCTCGGCGTCCGGCAGGCAAGTCTTTACTACTATTTCCCCTCGAAGGAGGACGCGCTCGAGATGGTTTGCGCGCGCGGCGTCGAGGGGTTTGTCGAGGCTGCGATCAGCGTGACGGAGGCCCGAGGCAGCGCGCCCGACAAGCTTCGTGGTCTGATCGCATCGCACTTGTCACCGCTTCGCGATCGCGGCGACTACGTAAAAGTATTCCTCAACGAGCGCCGGCATCTGCCTACCGAAAGCCGCCGGCGCATTGGCCGCCTTTCGCGGGCGATCGAACGGATATTCGAAGACGTGTTGCGGGCGGGTGTGAAGTCCGGCGAGTTCCGAACGGATCTCGACCCTCGTCTCGCGGCGCTCGCAATTCTCGGCATGGCGAACGCGGTAGCGGCCTGGTACGGCAAGGAGCCTCACGCTTCGGTCGAGCGTATCGCAGTCACGTTCGGGGCCCTCGTAGTCGATGGGATCCGGCGCAAGGGTCGCCGCCGCTAACAGGAACCCCCTGAGCGCCCGAGCCGAGTACTTCCTCGGCCGTAGGACTTTCTATTGCCCTATAGAATTTCCGCACGACTTGAGCCTATAATCAAGACTGGCAGGAAGGCCGGTAGGGACTCCGATGACCGCACATGGCGGGAGCGCCGCAGTAGCATTGCGTCACAAGACGGCGCCGGGACTGCTCTTGGAGCATGCTCGCGCACGGCCCGATGCGGTCGCCTTTCGCTCGAAGCATTTCGGCATCTATCGGGAACGCACTTGGCGCAAATATGCCGAGATGGTCGCGGGTACAGCGCGAGCCTTCGCAGGCCTCGGTCTTGGCACCGGCGATCGTATCGCCATCATGGGCGACCCGTGCGAGGAATGGGTGATATGCGATCTCGCTGCGCAGTCCCTCGGCGCCATCACCTACGGCGTTTATCCGACTGCCTCGGCGAGTGAGCTCGAATACCAGATGCGCGACGGCGGCGCGATGATCTTCGTCGCTGAGAACCAGGAATACATCGACAAGATTCTTCCCTTCTCCGACCGATTGCAGTCACTGAAATGGATCGTCGTGATCGACGATTCGGCAATGTATGGCTACGAGCATGCGAAGCTTTGTCGCTATCGCGAGCTCGTCGCAACCTTGGGCGCGAGTATCCTCCCCTGGCTTGAACAGCAAGTCAGCAAGCTTGCGCCCGAGGCACCTGCGTTCATCGTCTATACCTCGGGCACGACCGGCCACCCCAAGGGCGCGCTGGTCATGCACGGCAAGCATCTCGCTGCCACCTCTAACCTTATCGACACCTATCCGACGCTCGCCGAGAAAGAGCACCGTACCGTCGTCTATCTCCCGCTCTGTCACGTGCTCGGACGCGACATAGCGGTGACACTGCCCTTGATCTCGCGGCTGGTCCCGCACTTCGGCGAGGATATCGAGGATTTCACGACCACCCTGTTCGAGACTGCGCCGACGGTGCTTTTCACCGTTCCGCGCTACCTGCAAAAGTTTGCGTCCCACATCCTCGTTGGCATCATCAATTCGTCGGTGGTGAAGCGCGCGACCTATAATCTCTCCATGCGGGTCGCGCGCCGCCATGCCCGCCGGCGCTGGGATGGAAAGGTCACGACTGCGGACAGGTTCATTTACGAGATTTGCCGGTTGTTGGCGTTCAGGCCGATCCTCAACAAGCTCGGTTTCGATCAGCTCGAACTCGTTGTTTCCGGGGGTGCATCTTTGCCCGCCGAAACGGCGGCGCTTTGGCAGATATACGGCGTCAATATCGTCGAAATCTACGGCCAAACGGAAACCGCCGGCGGGATCATATCCGGCCAACGCGGCCCCTTCCCGCGGCCCGGCGACGTTGGCACGGTGCCGCCGGGCTGGCACGTTCAGCTTGCCGAAAGCGGCGAAGTCCTGGTGAAGAGTCCCGATCTCTTCGAAGGCTACTGGAACAACGAGGAAGCTACGCGCGCCGTGATGGGCGCCGACGGGTTTCTGCACACCGGCGATGTGGGCGAATGGCGCAGCGGCGCGCTTCGCCTGGTCGACCGCGCGCGCGACTTCATCGTCACTTCGGGCGGTAAGACGCTCTCGCCTTCCCTCATCGAGAACCTGTTGCGCGCGAGTCCCTACGTCGCCGAGGCGGTCGTGTTTGGACACGGACGAAAGTATCTCACAGCCCTGGTCGAGATCGACTACGACACGGTTGCCGATTGGGCGCGCGGTCGGGACATCGCTTATTCGGGTTTTACCAACCTCGCCCAGAATCCTGAAGTCAGCCGCTTGATTCAGCTCGCGATCGACAAGGCGAATGCCGAACTCGCGCGCGTCGAGCAAATCAAGGCGTTCCGTATTCTGCCCAAGGCGCTCGATCCGGAAGAAGAAGGCGAACCGGTAACGCCGACGCGAAAGGTGAAGCGCAATCTCATGTATGAGCGCTTCAAGTCGCTGGTCGAGGCAATGTACGACGACCACGAGGAGCGCTTGCTCGCCGGGCAAGTGGC
Source organism: Hyphomicrobiales bacterium (assembly GCA_043767065.1). Lineage (GTDB taxonomy): Bacteria > Pseudomonadota > Alphaproteobacteria > Rhizobiales > Xanthobacteraceae > JAHFPN01. Next base: position 18,137 of record JAYUHJ010000310.1, read on the forward strand.
AGGCGCTCTGAAACCGCAAGGAGGCCTCATCTAGCCAAGTAGCCAAGAAGCATCCGTCAGACTGAACAACAAGGGAGGAAGACAATCATGCGTACATCCAAGATCGCCCTCGCAGCACTCGTCGCGACGCTCGCATTGCCGGCCGCGGCGCAGGACGCCTATGTAGTCGGTATCACGAGCGCGCTCACCGGACCGCCGGCGAGCACCTACGCGCCAGCCATGGAGGCGCTGCAAATCTATATCGATCGCGTCAACGCAGCGGGCGGTGTGAACGGCAAGCCGATTAAGCTCGTAATCCTGGACGACTCCGCCGAGCCTTCGAAAGCGACGGCCAACGTCAAGCGGCTGCTCACCCAGGACAATGCTGTACTGCTCATCAATGCCAGCCTTTCCTCTACCTATGCGCCGATCGTGGCGGAGGCGAAGCGCGCCGAAGTACCGCTCCTGTTCGCAGGCGGCGTGTGTCCGAAAGACGTTTACCCGCCCGCCGACCCGCTTCAGTTCTGCACCACGGCCTATGCCGCCACCTATGACAGCCGTGGTGCACTGACGTTCGTGAAGGAGACCTCGAAACAGCCAGTCCAGCTTGGACTCGTGGCCATGGCGATTCCGCTCTCGCGCGCCGAGATGGATTTCGCCGAGCAGCAGGCGCCTTCGTTCGGCATGAAGGTCGTCGACAAGGAAGTGATCCCGCCGCCGACACCGGACTACACGCCGTTCGCGACCAAGCTCAAGGAAGCCGGCGCCAATTGGGTATTCTCATGGGCGCCATGGGTCACGCAGGTGCGCACACTGGAAGCCTTGCGCCGGCTCGCTTGGGACGGCGACTACATCACCTGGGCGCATCTTGAGTCCGAAGGAGAGCTTCTGCGGCTCAAGGACGGGAAGCTGTTCGTGATCGGCGCAAATTCCTTGTTCCAGGATAACCTGCCGATCCATCGCGAAATCGCAGACGCTGCAAAAAAAGCGACCGCGAAATATCCGCCACAGCAAATGACCGAGGGGTGGATCGCCGGAATGGTGATCGAAGCCGCGCTCAAGGGCGCCGGTTGGCCGGCCACCCCCGCCAAGGTCCAAGCCTCCATGCAGAACCTGAAAGTCGATCTGAAGGGACTGCGCGGCGGCCAAATCGAGTGGACCAAGGACAACCACTTCCGCACCAAGCAGTATTACCGCGTCTATCGCTGGGACCCTGCCAAGTCGGCGATCGTCGTCGCCAAGGACTGGTACAGCTACGACGTGAAGTGAAGCCGCCTTTCTCTAAGTATTGAATGCGCGCCCAGCTTACGAGCCGGGCGCGTTTCTGCAAGGGTCCCGGGAGCAGTCGTAGGGGTGTGTCTTGCAACTCGTTGTCAACATCATCGTGCTTGCGGCGATCTATGCGCTGATCGCTTGCGGGTATGTGCTGATCTACCGGGTGAGCCGGGTGCTCAATCTCGCGCACGGCGAGCTGATGATGTTCGGCTCCTATCTGCTGCTCACGACCGCTTGGACATTCACCGGTCACCCGCTAGTTGCGATTGCCGCGGCCTTGATCTTGAGCCTCATCGTCGGCGTCCTCGTCTATCTTTTCCTGATGCGAAAAATGACAGGCGAGATGGTGCTCGCTGCCGTGCTGACGACTATCGCTCTTGGGATCCTACTCCGCGGCGTCATGGTGATTGTTTGGTCCGCGCAACAGCAGTATCCCGGCCAGGCGCTCGGCTTCGCTAATCCCTCGATCGTGTTGCCCGGCGGCGCCCGCATCTCCACCTTCGCCGCCCTGCTCGTGCTCGTGACAGCGATCGTCTACGCCGCCCTGTTTGCGTTTCTTCGCTTCAGTCGCTGGGGCGTTCGTATGCGCGCGGCCGGGCAGAACCCTCTCCTCGCCGCACAGCGCGGTATCAATCTCCACGCGATCTACGCGATGGCCTGGGGGCTCTCCACGCTCACCGGCTCGATCGCTGGCATGTTGCTAGCGCTCGATTCCGGGCTCAACGGCACAATGGTCCTGATCGGCCTCAAGGCCTTTCCGGCCGCTCTCGTCGGCGGCCTCGACAGCCTGTTGGGCGCGCTGATCGGGGCGCTCATCATCGCCGCTGCTGAGGTATCGCTTATCAATTACGTCGATCCCTTGCTCGCGGACGTGGTGCCATTCCTAGTCCTGATCGTGATGCTGATCTTCCGGCCTTGGGGCCTGTTAGGTACGCGCGAGGAGCTCGATCGTGTCTAAACGCATGCCACGAGCAAGCGGCTATTACCGCACCGGCTATGCCCAGGACTTCAAGCTGGTCGAGACGCGTCTCGAACGCGTGAGCGCGAGTTTGTTCGTGATCGCACTGGCTATTTTTCCGTTTGTCGCTTCGCCGTTCCAACTCGATCTCGCTTGCCAAGTCTTCCTTGCCGCGGTCGGTTCACTTTCCTTGATGCTGCTTACCGGATATGCGGGCCAGATCTCCCTTGGGCACGCCGGTTTGCTCGCGGCCGGAGCCTTCACGGCCGGCATCCTGTTCAAGGAATTCGGCGCACCGTTCTGGATTACGCTGCCAGCAGCGGCAATCGTCGGCGGGCTGCTCGGCATCGTGTTCGGATTGCCATCGCTGCGGCTACGCGGTCTTTATTTGGCCGTGAGCACTCTGGCGCTTCACTTCGTCGTCATCTATCTCGGCGGCGAGTACGAGGCGAAGCGCGGCTACTCAACTGGCATCGTCATCGACCCGCCGATCGTCGGCGGTTACCCGATCACAAATCCGCGCATCTGGTATTTCGTACTGCTCACAGCCGCGGCAGCGACGCTTTTCATCTGCATCAATCTCCTGCGCAGCCGCACTGGGCGGGCGTGGCGTGCGATCCGTAGTCACGAGACCGTTGCCGAGGCGCTCGGGATTGGAGTCGCGAGCTACAAGCTCCTCGCCTTCGTCATCAGCTCTGCGATCACAGCGGTCGCCGGCGCGCTGTTCGCCTATTACCGCGGGTTCGTCTCGGTCGAGGCGTTCTCGCTGTTCCTTACGATCCAATACGTGGCGATGGTCATCATCGGCGGCATGGGCTCGCTGCTCGGGGCCCTGCTCGGCGCGGTGTTCGTCACGCTGTTTCCTTACTGGATCGAGGCGGCGCTAGCCGCGCTGCCCGGCGCCGCTCGCTATGCGAGCATGTTGTTCGCCGTGAACTATGCGGCTTTCGGCCTGGTCATGATCCTGTTCCTTGTGTTCGAGCCGCTCGGCCTCGTCGGCATCTGGCACAGGATCCAGACGTTTTTTCTATTGTGGCCATTCAAGCACCGGCAGGTCACGGGGACCAACCGATGACCGTGCCGCTCCTTTCCGTCGAGAAGCTCGAGGTCGTCTATCACCGAGCAAGCACGGCAGTGCAGGGTATCTCGCTATCGGTGAAGCCAGGCCAGATCGTCGCCGTGCTCGGCAACAACGGAGCCGGCAAGACTACGACACTGCGCGCGATCTCCGGCTTTCTCGGCCTCGACGACGCCCAGGTCACCGAAGGCAGCATTGTTTTTAAAGGCATTCGGATCGAGAACCGCCGGCCCGACAAGGTCGCGCATCTCGGCCTCGTACTGGTGCCCGAGCGCGACAAGGTATTCCCCAACCTGACGGTTGCCGAAAATCTCGCGGCTCCTGTCGCCCATCGCGCCAGCCGATTCGAACGCCGCCAGCGCGAAGCGCTCGTCTATGAGTTTTTCCCGCAGCTCGCCGCGCTGAAAGGCCGCATCGGTGGCCTGCTTTCGGGCGGCGAGCGGCAAATGCTCGCACTAGGAAGCGCGCTGGTCGGATCGCCCGAGCTACTCTTGATCGATGAACTTTCTCTCGGTCTGTCGCCGGTGGCTGTCGAAAGTCTCA
>JAYUHJ010000311.1:0-1645 GCA_043767065.1 Hyphomicrobiales bacterium
GCTGTCCAGCACCAATGCTCCGAGGCGTTCGACACGGCGCGCGACCACGATCTGTTGCTCCGGGTCCCACCGTACTTCTTCTTCGCTTCTCACGTGACCGGGCATAACCTTGGAGAGCATTTCGGCGCGCAGGGTTGCGGCCAGATAGATCAAACCCTCGCCTTCTCCGGCATCGAGCGTGGCAGCCACCAACAATGGTTGGCGCAAACGAATTTCCCACTCCGGTAGACGCGCACCGCGACCATTGGCGAGCAGATAGGCCGGCCCATTCGGCGTGCGCTGTTGGGCGATGCGATCCGGATAGGCGAGCGCCAGTAATTGGCCGGCATCATCGGGATCGAACGCTGCGACTTCGTCACGCGCGCCGATCAAGCGTCGCCATTGACGCGACGCTTGATCCACGCGCGCGCAACCGTTGGCATCAGCGCCGCGTGTCTCCGTAGCCTTGCGGCCTTGCTGGCGAAACACGTGCAGCACGTCGAGGCGTTCGGTGAGATCGCAGGAACGGCGCGCCTCGCCCATGAGTATGTCGCGCTCGGAGATGAGTGCGGCAATGTCACAGGCGAGCGCGCCGCGCTGCATTGTCGAGGCCTCGCGCAACATGTGCGCGAGACGCGGGTGCAGCGGCAACTGCGCCATGGCGCGACCGGTGGCGGTGATGCGGCCCTGTTCATCCAGCGCATCCAATTCCACCAGCAGATCACGCGCCTGCGCGAGCGAAGCAGCCGGCGGCGGATCGAGCCAGGCGAGACTCATTGCATCCTGCGCGCCCCATGCAGAAAGTTCGAGCGCCAGCGGTACGAGATCGGCACTGCGAATTTCCGGGATCGCCTGCGGAATCAGGCCGCGTTGCGTGGTCTCGCCCCACAGCCGGTAGCAAACGCCGGGCGCGGTGCGGCCGGCGCGGCCGGCGCGTTGCTCGGCCGAGGCGCGCGAAATACGTTGGGTTACGAGACGCGACAGGCCGCTCTTCGGATCGAACTGCGGCACGCGCGCGTAGCCGCCGTCCACTACCACGCGTACGCCATCGATGGTCAGACTGGTTTCGGCGATGGGCGTGGCCAGCACCACCTTGCGCCGTCCCGTTGCACCGCCGGCGCGAATGGCGCGTTCCTGTTGCTCCCACGGCAGATCGCCGTACAACGGGCAGATGTCGACGTTGCTGTTTTTGAGAGCGCCCTCGATATTGCTCTGGGTGCGGCGAATCTCCCAGGCACCGGGCAAGAATGCCAGCACGTCGCCCTCTTGATCGGCGAGTGCTCGCAGAATCGTCTGCGCAACCACATCCGGCAAGCGCCCTTCCGGGTCGCGTGCGAGATACTGCACATCCACTGGATAACTGCGGCCTTCGCTGGTGATAATCGGTGCATGGTTCAACAGACGCGAGACCGCCGCGCCGTCCAGCGTGGCGGACATGACCAGAAGCTTGAGGTCATCGCGCAACCCACGTTGGCTGTCGAGACACAGCGCCAACGCCAGATCGGCGTGCAAGTGACGCTCGTGGAATTCGTCGAAGATCACCAGCCCCACGCCTTCGAGTGCCGGATCGTTCTGCAAGCGACGCGTGAGGATGCCTTCGGTCAACACCTCGATGCGCGTGGCCTTCGAGACTTTGCTCTCGAAACGGATGCGGTAACCGACTGTC
>JAYUHJ010000312.1:0-1644 GCA_043767065.1 Hyphomicrobiales bacterium
GAAAGTTGCCTCGTGCCCGGCATTGTTGGCCAGATAGCGCTGGATGACCTCCTCGGTGGGCCCAAGCGCCGAGACTTGCCCATCTTCCAGCAAAAGGCAACGCTCGGTCAATCCGGAGACGGTCTGCATATTGTGGCTGACAAACAGCACCGTGCGCCCGGAGCGCGCGACGTTCTGCATCTTGCCCAGGCACTTCTTCTGGAACACCAGATCGCCCACCGCCAGAACTTCGTCGATCACCAGAATTTCCGGCTCCATGTGCGAGGCGACGGCGAAAGCCAGCCGCACATACATGCCCGAGGAATAGCGCTTCACCGGCGTATCGAGGAAGCGCGCGACTTCGGCAAAATCGACGATCTCGTCGAAGCGCAGGTCGATATCGCGCCGGCTCATGCCCAGGATCGCGCCGTTGAGGTAGATGTTTTCGCGGCCTGTCAGTTCGGGATGGAAGCCGGTGCCGACTTCGAGCAGGCTGGCCACCTGCCCCTTGAGCGTCACCCGGCCTTCAGTCGGCGACGTGATCCGCGAGAGCACTTTCAACAAGGTGCTCTTGCCCGCGCCGTTGCGGCCGATCACGCCCACCACCTCGCCGCGCTTGATCTCAAAGCTTACGTCGTTCAACGCCCAGAGTGTCTCGTCGTCGGCCTCGTCCACCTGCTTGTTCCTGCGAAAAGCCTTCTTCGCCGATTTGAACGGCCCCAGCGCCAGGTCGGAGATGGTGTCCCGCAGGGTCTTGTAGCTCTTCTCCCGCTCACCGAGGCGGTAGAGCTTCGACAACCCGTCCACGCGAATAGCAATGTCACTCATTCGAAAAACTTTCTGTCATCTCTATCGGCGGTTTACCGTCACGGCTCCATCAGCCAGTTTCGACATCAATCCCAGGTTCACCCATTGCCAGACGAAGAAGCTGTTGTCGCCGCCCGTCTGCTGGTAGCCGGCCCACGCCTTGCGCACCGCCGAAGGATCAAACCACGCGCCGCCAAATCCCGCCAGCGCCGCCTCGATGCAATCGGTCGCCCACTCGCGCAACGGTCCGCGCAGCCACTCGCGCTGCGGCGTTTGAACCGGGCGCTTCGGTGCTTCGCGCACACCGGCAGGCAGAATCTGCGCCGCGATCTGACGCGCCAGCCACTTCCCCTGCCCTTCGCGAATCTTTCGATCCGCCGGCTGGCGCAAGCCCAGCTCGATGATCCGATGATCGAGGAACGGTTCACGCAGCTCGCGGCTGTGCATCATCGAGACCCGATCCGCAAACCGCATCCCGCGCGGAATCTTCGCGTAGCGCAAGTCGCGATACTGCAGATTCAGAAGCGCGCTGGTGAAAGGCTTCGGTGGAGAAAACTTCTTCGCCAGATTTGCAAAATCCGGGACGAGGGTTTCCGGCAGCGTCGCCCGCGATTGCGACCCCTGTACCGGGCCGGTTGAGGAATCCACTTTCTCCGCCCGCGCATAATACTCGTAGCCCGCCCAGCCCTCGTCGAGGCCATTGCCGTCCAGCAAGACTGTCACCCCCTCGGCCCGCGCCCGCTCATGCACTTTCGCCATGCCGAGCGTTGGAAAACCGCCAAACGGCTCGTCTTGAATTGATTGCACGCGGAGCGCCAAATCAGGAATTTCTTTGGCGCTGAGCAGGCAAAAATTCGC
>JAYUHJ010000313.1:0-1643 GCA_043767065.1 Hyphomicrobiales bacterium
CGCGGACTTACGGTAACCGTGATCGAGCGCGCGCCACAGGTATTGCCACGCATCGATTCCGAAATGGCGGCGTTGCTGCATCAACACCTGGCCGCGCACGCTGTCGAACTCAAGCTTAACACCACCGTCACGCACATTACCGCGAATGGCCACGCACTGCTCGTGACGCTTTCCGACGGAACCGCACTGCACACCGACATGGTGGTGGCGGCGTTGGGGCTCAAGGCGGACACGGCGCTTGCCCAAACGGCGGGGCTTGCAATCGGTGGCCTGGGCGGAATCACGGTCGATGAATTCATGCGCACCTCCGACCCCGATGTTTACGCACTCGGCGACGCGATTCAAACCCGCTGCACCGTCACCGGCATCGATACCCTGTGTCAACTCGCCGGTCCCATCAGCCGTCAATCGCGCGTGGCCGCTGCACACATGTTCGGTCACGGTATTGCCTATAAAGGCAGCATGGGCACGTTTGCTTGCAAGGTGTTCGACACGGCGATAGCGATGACCGGCGTATCAGAGAAGCAGTTAAAAGTACTCGACTGGAAATACGCCAAGGTATTCTTGCCCTCAACACAGCACGTAGCGTACTACCCCGGCGCAAAGCCGCTGTTCTTAAAATTGCTCTTCGACCGGGAGAACGGCCGGGTACTGGGTGCGCAGGCGATCGGAGAGGAAGGCGCGGACAAACGCATTGACGTCATCTCAACCGCGATTGCCGCGCGTATGACAGTTGAGGATCTGGAATACTTGGAGCTGTGCTACGCCCCGCCTTACGGCGCGCCCAAAGACGCGGTGAATATGGCCGCCGCGATGGCCGCTGGGATGCGTCGTGGGCAGAAAGGCATTTTGTACCCGGAGGAAGTAGATGGCGCCGACGAGGGCCAGTTTGTGCTCGACACACGCCCGGGCGAGGAATTTGCGACGAGCTCGATTCCTGGTTCAGTCAACATCCCCGACGAGCAGGTGCGTGCGCGCGTTACCGAGATCCCGCGCGACAAGCGCATTGCCATCGTCTGCGCCATCGGCCTTAAGGCCAACAACATTCAGCGCTTCCTGGCGTTGCAGGGCTATCAGGCATACACCGTGATGGGTGGCTACAGCGCCTGGATGATGGCCCACGACCGACTGCCAAACCCTAAAGTACAGAAAACGGGCTTCGCCACCACCCAGTTCGCCGATGAGCGCCGCGCGCGCGATGTTGAGCGGCGCGGCGGCAAGGAACGCCGGCAGCTCAAGGGCACTGGGCTCCGTGGAAGCGATCCTCGCTCTGGGGAAGACCGCCGCCGGCGCGCTGATCGTCGCCGATTATGGCAAGACGCGAACCTGGATGTGCGTGGACTCCTTTGTCCAGGGCCGTTGTTGAAGGTAAGGGAACGCATGGCCACGCTCAAGTCTGGCGAGCAATTGTGTGTGCGCGCCAATGACCCGTCATTCCCCGCTGATTTTTTATCCTGGGCGCAACGCGCTAACGTACGGGTACTGTCTGTCTATAACTCGCCCACCCAAAGTACAGTGATCTGCGAAAAACACGCACACACGGCGGTGAGCTAGGTCGTCAACCGTGGACACCATGAGTGGCCGCATCAGGCCGCCTGCTGCTGCCGGTAAAACTGCTGAGTAAACGCCGCGGGCGAGAGATT
>JAYUHJ010000314.1:0-4029 GCA_043767065.1 Hyphomicrobiales bacterium
CCACCGGGTGCTGCGAGCGCCTTGAGAGCGAAAGCCAATTCTGGCGGAAGTTTCTCCGCGTCACCGAGCACATCGGCAGTATTCTCGGCGGAGCCGAGCGCGTCGCGCACGGCGGCGAGATCGCGCGGTCCGCCGCGGCCGAGCGAGAGGCGTGCGAGCGAGCGCGGAAGATCGGGCGTTTTGCTGAGTGCCTCGCGCAATTCGGCGCGGCAGCGCGCGTCTTCGACAAGGAATGCCACCGCATCGAGACGCCCGTTGATCGCGTCAGGCTCGATCAAGGGGCTCGCCAGCCGCGCCGAAAGCATGCGTGCGCCGGCCGCGGTCATGGTGCGATCGATCACCGAGAGCAGCGACCCGCGCGTTTCGCCGGAAAGCGTGCGGATCAGCTCGAGATTGGCGCGGGTCGGCGCGTCGATGACGAGCACGGCCGCGGCCTCGCGCGCGGGCGGCGAAAGCGCCGGGCGTTTGCCGAGCTGCGTGCGGTCCACATAAGTGACCGCCGCGGCCGCGGCGGAAAGCTCGAGGCGCGAGAACGTGCCGAAGGAATCGGCCGTCGCCACATTAAAGAAGGAAGCAAGCCGGCGGTCTGCCGTCGCGCTGTCGAAAATGTCGCGGGTGACCGGACTCACTGCAGCCAACGACCGCCAAAGCGGTTTCAGCTCTGCGTCTTCATAAAGATTGTCGGCGATCACCACTTCGCCGGGCTCCAGCCGCGCGAGCTCGGCGGCGAGCCGCGTACGGTCGCATTCGGTCGCGAAAAACTCGCCGGTAGAGATATCGAGCCAGGCAATGCCAAAGAGCGCCTCGGCGTCGCTCGCGGGCCGGCCGCGCGCGATGGCGACCAGCCAATTGTTGCGCCGGGCCTCCAACAGCGTGTCCTCGGTGAGCGTACCCGGCGTCACCAGCCGCGTCACGTCGCGGCGCACCAGCGACTTGGAGCCGCGCTTCCTGGCCTCAGAAGGGTCCTCGATCTGCTCGCAGACCGCGACCCGGTGGCCGAGCGCGATCAGACGGTGCAGGTAATCCTCGGAGCGCTCGACCGGCACGCCGCACATCGGGATGTCGCGACCCAGATGCTTGCCGCGCTTGGTCAGCACGATGCCGAGCGCGCGCGAGGCCGCTTCGGCGTCGTCGAAGAACATCTCGTAGAAATCGCCCATCCGGTAGAACAGAAGACAATCGGGATTGGCGGCCTTGATCTCGATATATTGCTCCATCATCGGCGTGATGCGGGCCGGCGCTTCGGCCTCGGGGCCGGCGTCGCCGGGTATTGGCGCGCGCTCGATATCCATTTGATGACGCTAGCAGATGGCCCAAGCCCTTTCATCGGGCCTTCGTCCTTGAGCATTAGCCTGACGCTCCGCTAAGGTCGGAATTCCGGCGGCCGTGCCGGAACAAGCTGTGTCAGGAGTATCGATGTCCGCGGGCAAAAAAGGCCAGACCCGGCCCCACTTCACCGATCAGGAAGCGCTGCAATTCCATAGCCAGGGCCGCCCCGGGAAGCTCGAGGTCGTCGCTACCAAGCCGATGGCGACGCAACGCGATCTGTCGCTCGCCTATTCGCCGGGCGTCGCCATTCCGGTGCTCGCGATCGCCGCCGATGCAGGCCGCGCCTACGACTACACCGTGAAGGGCAATCTGGTCGGTGTCATCACCAACGGCACCGCGATCCTGGGGCTCGGCAATCTCGGCGCGCTGGCCTCAAAGCCCGTGATGGAGGGCAAGGCGGTTCTGTTCAAGCGCTTCGCCGACATCGATGCCTTCGATCTCGAGGTCAATACCGAGGACCCGGACGAATTCATCAATTGCGTGCGCTTTCTCGGCGCCACCTTCGGCGGCATCAATCTCGAAGACATCAAGGCGCCGGAGTGTTTCATCATCGAGCAGCGGCTGCGCGAGCTGCTCGACATTCCCGTGTTCCATGACGACCAGCACGGCACCGCGATCATCGCCGCGGCCGGCATCATCAACGCGCTCGACCTCACGGGGCGCGATCTGAAGACGACGAAGCTCGTGGTCAACGGCGCCGGCGCCGCGGGCATCGCCTGCGTCGAGCTGCTGAAGTCGCTCGGGCTCGGCTACAACAACGTCGTGCTCTGCGACACCAACGGCGTGGTCTACAAGGGCCGCAGCAAGGGCATGAACCAGTGGAAGTCGGCGCACGCGGTCGAAACCAAGGCGCGCACGCTCGCGCAAGCCATGGAAGGCGCCGACATCGTATTCGGCCTCTCGGTTATGGGCGCCTTCACGCAGGACATGATCAAGTCGATGGCGAAGAACCCCATCATTTTCGCCATGGCCAATCCCGATCCGGAGATCACGCCCGAAGACGTCGCGGCGGTGCGCGACGACGCCATCATGGCGACCGGGCGGTCGGATTATCCGAACCAGATCAATAACGTGCTCGGATTCCCCTATATTTTCCGCGGCGCGCTCGACGTCCGCGCCAAGACCATCAACATGGAAATGAAAATCGCGGCCGCCAAGGCGCTCGCCAATCTGGCACGCGAGGACGTGCCCGACGAGGTCGCCGCCGCCTATGGCGCGCGTCCGAAATACGGGCCCGACTACATCATCCCGGTGCCGTTCGACCCGCGGCTCATCTCCTTCATCCCGCCCGCGGTGGCCAAGGCCGCGATGGACTCCGGCGTCGCGCGCCGGCCGATCGTCGACATGAACGCGTACGCGCAACAGCTCCGCACGCGGCTCGATCCGGTCGCCAGCGTCTTGGCGCGCGTGTTCGAGCGGCTACGGCGGCAGCCCAAACGGGTCGTGTTCGCCGAGGGCGAAGAAGAGCAGGTGGTGCGGGCGGCTGCGAGCTTCGTCCATCAGGGACTCGGTACGGCGGTGCTGGTCGGCCGCGAGGAGCAGGTGCGCGCAGCCGCGAAGAACGCGAATATCGACATCCACGACGGCATCGAAATCCACAACGCGCGGCTCTCGAAACGCAATGCCGACTACGCGAATTTTCTCTATGAGCGGCTGCAGCGGAAGGGCTTTTTGTTCCGCGACTGCCAGCGGATGATCAACATCGACCGCAACATTTTCGCCGCCGCGATGGTGGCGCTCGGCGATGCCGATGCGATGGTCTCGGGCGTCACGCGCAATTACTCGGTCGTGCTCGAGGAAGTGCGGCGCGTGATCGACCCCAAGCCCGGCCACCGGGTGATCGGCGTCTCGCTAGTGCACGCGCGCGGCCGCACGGTGCTGGTCGCCGACACGGCGGTGACGGAAATGCCGACCGCCAACGAGCTGGTCGAGATCGCGATCGAGGCCGCCGGCGTCGCGCGCCGGCTCGGCTATGAGCCGAGAGTCGCCATGCTCGCGTTCTCCAACTTCGGCCAGCCGCCCGGTGACCGCGCGACGCGGGTACAGGAGGCCGTTCGAATCCTGCACGAGCGCACGATCGACTTCGAGGTGGACGGCGATATGGCGGCGGACGTAGCGCTCAATCGCGAGCTCGCGGCCGCTTATCCGTTCAACCGGCTTACCGGCACGGCGAATGTGCTGGTGATGCCCGCGTTCCACTCGGCTGCGATCTCGACCAAGATGCTGCAGGAGCTGGGCGGCGCCACGGTGATCGGCCCGCTGCTGGTCGGCCTCGACAAGCCGGTGCAGATCGTGTCGCTGTCGGCGAAGGATTCCGATCTGGTTAATATGGCCGCGCTTGCGGCCTACAACATTAGCGGATAAGTCGACCCACGCGCGCCGTCACCCTGAGGTGCGAGACCGGCGGAACCGGGCGAGCCAACGCAAGTCGGCTTTTGCCGACTTGCGCTTCTATTGAATCCGATCTCGGGTAAACCCGAGATCGGCGGGTGGCGGCGCCGTCATCCTTCGAGGCTCGGGCGCACGCAAGTCGGCTATAGCCGACTTGCGCAATCAAAATGACCGATCTCGGGTAAACCCGAGATCGGCGGCGCCCTCGCACCTCAGGATGACGGGACGTCAGACCCCCAACCCGTTCTCTCTGGCCAGTTCGGCGAGTTTACGCAACGGCCGCGCGCCCATGTGCGAGATCACTTCTGC
>JAYUHJ010000315.1:0-1641 GCA_043767065.1 Hyphomicrobiales bacterium
TCGGGTTCGGCGCGGCCTGGATCGCCGACCGGCCGGGCGAGGTCGCCATCACCTGGCAGGGCTGGCGCATGGAGACGTCGGTGACGGTCGCCGCGGTCGCGCTTGCCGCGGTCATCGCGTTCGCGATCCTGTTCTGGAGTTTCGTCCGCTTCATCCTGCGCTCGCCGGACCTGGTCTCCTTCTTCTTGCGCGAGCGCCGCCGAGCGCGCGGCTGGCGGGCGATCTCGAACGGCCTGATCGCGATCGGAACCGGGAATCTAGCGCTGGCAACTCGTTCAGTCGCTGACGCGAAGAAGTTCGCGGGCGACGAGCCGCTGACGCTACTGCTGGCCGCGCAGGCGGCGCAGCTCGAGGGCGCGGGCGAGCGCGCCGAGGCCGAGTTCAAGGCCATGCTCGGAACGCCCGAAACCCGGCTGCTCGGCTTGCGCGGGCTCTATATCGAGGCGCGGCGGCGGAGCGACCCGGGCAGCGCACGCGCTTTCGCCGAGGAAGCCGCGCGCGACAATCCGGCGCTTGCCTGGGCGAGCGAGGCGCAGATCGAGTTCCAATGTCTCGCCGGAAACTGGGCGGGGGCGCTGGAGACCGTCGAGCGTGCGGGCCGGGCGCGGGCGATCGACAAGGCGACGCTGAAGCGCCGCCGCGCCGTATTGCTCGCCGCGCTCGCGCTGGCAAACGAAGAAAAGGATCCGGCGAAGGCGCGCGCCGATGCGGTGGAGGCTGCGAAGCTCGCGCCCGATCTGGTGCCGGCCGCCGCGCTCGCGGGACGGCTGCTGGGCATCGAGGGCAAGCATTGGCGTGGCGGGCGTATCGTGGAGGCAGCCTGGAAGGCGAGCCCGCATCCCGACCTTGCCGAGGTCTATGCGGATCTGCGGCCGGGCGAATCCGCGCGCGACCGGCTGAAGCGGGCGAAGAAGCTCGCCAAAAAATCGCCCGGTCATATCGAAGGCGCGCTGGCGGTGGCGCGCGCCGCGCTCGACGCCACCGATTTCGATCAGGCGCGCAAGGCGCTGGCGCCTTCGCTTGCGGACCCGACCCAGCGCGTGTGTCTGCTCATGGCCGAGATCGAGGCGAGCGAGCGCGGCGATCACGGCAAGGCGCGCGAATGGAGCGGCCGCGCCATGCGCGCCCGGCGCGACGCGGCCTGGGTCGCCGACGGTTACGTGTCGGAGCGTTGGCTGCCGGCCTCGCCGGTGACCGGAAAACTCGATGCATTCGTCTGGGCCGCGCCGTCACCGGGCAAGACGCCCGTGCTCGAACAGGCGGCCGCTACGGCACGCACAATGCCGCTTGCGAAGGTGGATTCGGTGCCGCTCGCGCCGGCGCCGGGTGCTGCGGAAGAAGCGGCGGCGCGACGGATCGCCCCGCCGCGCACGCTCACGGAGCGCGATGCCGCCGAGCCCATCGTGGCCGAGCCGCCGTTGCCCGACGATCCCGGCCCCGAGCCCGCCATTCATGCGCCGCGCAAGCGCTTCCGGCTGCTGGACTGGCTGGCGCGGCCGAGTGCTTGATAATCGCGCAACAGGCCGCTACCAAGTCGCGCTTGCACTCAAGCAATGCCGCAATAGCTCAGTTGGTAGAGCACCGCATTCGTAATGCGGGGGTCGGGGGTTCGAATCCCTCTTGCGGCACCAATTCTTGCGG
>JAYUHJ010000316.1:0-1641 GCA_043767065.1 Hyphomicrobiales bacterium
CTGATCGCCGGCGACGCCGCGGATCGCGATCGGCGCACCGAAAATCTCGGGCAAGCTCGTGCCGTAGTCGTCGGAGGAATTCTTCACCTCGGGCAGCATCGAGCGCGGAATCTTGAAGAGCGCGAGCAACTCGTCGTCCCACTCGCCTTTGTGGATATCGAAGAGGAGCGTGCGCGAGGCGTTGGTTGCATCGGTTGCGTGCACTGCGCCGCCGGTGAGCCGCCACAGCAGATACGAATCGACCGTTCCGAAGGCTAGTTTGCCGCGCTCGGCGCGCGCGCGGGCGCCCGGCGTGGAATCGAGGATCCAGGAAATCTTGGTGGCGGAGAAATAGGGATCGAGCAGAAGTCCGGTGCGAGCCGAAATCACCGGCTCGGTACCGGCGGCCTTCAGCGCGGCGCAGAGCTCGGCCGTGCGTCGATCCTGCCAGACTATGGCGCGGCCCACGGGCTCGCCATTGGCGCGATCCCACACCAGCGTCGTCTCGCGCTGATTGGTGATACCGATCGCCGCCACGTCGCGCGCAGTCGCGCGCGCCTTTTCAAGTGCGGTGCGGCAGGTGGAAAGCGTCGTGGCCCACAGATCCGCTGGTTCGTGCTCGACCCAACCGGAGGCTGGAAAGTGCTGCTCGAATTCCTGCTGGGCGACCGCCGCGATCGAGGTATCGGCGCGAAACAGGATCGCGCGCGTCGAGGTGGTGCCCTGGTCGATGGCAAGAACGTACGGAGCCATTCAGAGCCTGCAGCCGCGATCGAGATCGAACAGATGCAGTCGCTCGCACGGCAAGCCGACCACGATGCGGCTGCCGATATCGGGCGCGGTCTCCGAAATCCGCACCACGATCTCCTTGCCGGCGGGCAACTGGCCGTAGACGAAGGTCTCGGCACCGACGGCTTCGACCGCGGTGACCGTCAATTCGAGCACGACGCCGTCGGCCCGCTGCCCGGCGGCGAGCGGCAACAGATGCTCGGGCCGCATGCCGAGCAGTGCTCCTGAATCCGGCACCTTGATCCCCTCGCCGCCCTGCAATCCTCCGCCCACGGCGCCGAGGCCGGCGCCGTTCTTCTGCACCGGCACGAAGTTCATGGACGGCGCGCCGATGAAGCCGGCGACGAACACCGTGTTCGGGTGCGCATAAAGCTCGAGCGGCGGGCCGATCTGCTCGACCTCGCCGGCGTTCATGACCACCAGCACGTCGGCAAGCGTCATGGCCTCGAGCTGGTCGTGGGTCACATAGACGCTGGTGACGCCGAGCGAGCGCTGCAGGCGCTTGATCTCCACCCGCATCTGGCCGCGCAGCTTGGCGTCGAGATTGGAAAGCGGCTCGTCGAACAGGAACACCGCGGGCTTGCGCACGATGGCGCGGCCCATGGCGACGCGCTGGCGCTGTCCGCCGGAAAGGTCGCGCGGCCGGCGCTTGAGGAAGGTCTCGATGCCGAGCATGCGCGCGGCTTCCATCACGCGCTTTTCGATCTCGTCCTTGGGCGTTTTCCGGTTGCGCAGCCCATAGGCCATGTTGTCGTAGACCGACATATGCGGGTAGAGCGCGTAGTTCTGGAACACCATGGCGATGTCGCGCTCGGAGGGCTCGATATCGTTGACGACCCGATTGCCGATCCGGATTTCACCGGAGGTGATGGT
>JAYUHJ010000317.1:0-9544 GCA_043767065.1 Hyphomicrobiales bacterium
CAACGTCAACGTCACCTACAAGATCCTGTTCAATGACGCGGTCGCCATGACCGGCGGCCAGCACCACGACGGCCCGCTCTCCGTCCCCATGATCGCGCGGCAAACGGCGGCCGAAGGCGTCAAGCGCGTCGTGGTCGTCACCGACGAGCCCTGGAAATACGCCAAGGACGAGGATTGGCCCAAGAGCCTCACCATCCATCACCGCGACCAGCTCATGACGGTGCAGAAAGAGCTTGCGGAAATACCCGGCGTCACCGTCCTGATCTACGACCAGACCTGCGCCGCTGAAAAGCGCCGCCGCAGAAAGCGCAAGGAATTTCCCGATCCCGACAAGCGGGTGATCATCAACGAGCTGGTGTGCGAGGGCTGCGGCGACTGCGGCGTGCAGTCGAACTGCGTCTCGATCCAGCCGCTCGAGACCGAGTGGGGCCGCAAGCGCGAGATCGACCAATCGAGCTGCAACAAGGACTTCTCCTGCGTGAAGGGCTTTTGCCCTTCATTCGTCACCGTGCACGGCGCCAAGCTCAAGCGCGGCGCAGGCGCCGCCGCCACCGCCGGCAAGCTGCCGGACCTGCCGGAGCCGAAGCTGCCGGTAATCGACGGCAACTTCGGCATCATCATCACCGGCATCGGCGGAACCGGCATCGTCACCGTCGGCGCGTTGCTTGGCATGGCCGCGCATCTTGAAGGCAAAGCCTGCGGTGTCATCGACATGGCGGGTCTTGCCCAGAAGGGCGGCGCGGTCTCCAGCCACATGCGGATCGCCAACCGCCCCGAGGACATCCACGCCATTCGCGTGCCGGCCAAGGGTGCCGACCTCGTGATCGGCGGCGACATCGTGGTGGCCGGCTCCAAGAAGGTGCTCTCGGCCATGCGCCAGGAAGGCACCATCGTCGTCATCAACACCCACGAGACGCTGCCCGGCGACTTCACCCGCAACGCCGACTATTCGCTGCCGACCGAACGCCTGAAGAAGGCGATCGTCACCGCCGCCGGCCGCGACAAGGTCCGTTTCATCGATGCGACGCGGCTGGCGAGCGCGCTATTCGGCTCCTCGCTCGGCCAGAACGTTTTTCTCCTGGGCTATGCCTATCAGCTCGGCGGCCTGCCGATCTCGCAGGAAGCCATCGAGACCGCGATCGAGCTGAACGGCGAGGCGGTCGCCGTGAACAAGGCCGCCTTCGCCTGGGGCCGTCGTGCGGCGGTCGATCCCGAAAGCGTGATCGCGCTCGCCACTCCGGTGGACGTCGCCACCGACGCGCGCAGGCTTTCCACTTCGCTCGACGAAAAAATCCGCCGCCGCGTGATGTTCCTCACCGGCTACCAGAACGCTGCCTATGCCGAACGCTATCGCGCGCTGATCGAGCGCTTGCGCGCGGCGGAGAAGGTGAAGGCGCCGGGCCACGATGAGCTGGCTGATGCCACGGCCGAATATCTCTTCAAGCTCATGGCCTACAAGGACGAATACGAGGTCGCGCGCCTGTTCACCGATGAATCGTTCAAGCGCCAGATCGCCGCGACCTTCGAAGGCAATCTCCGCTTCGAGTTCCACCTGGCGCCGCCGTTGCTCGCCAAGATCGATCCCGAGAGCAAGCGGCCGATCAAGCGCAGCTTCGGTCCCTGGATGATGACGGCGTTCGGCTGGCTCGCGAAAATGAAAGTGCTGCGCGGCACGCCGTTCGATCCGTTCGGCCGCAGCGCCGAGCGCAAGCTCGAGCGGCGGCTGATCGAGGACTATGTGGCGACGCTCGAAGAATTGATGCGCTCGCTGACGCCCGAGAACCACGCACTCGCCGTTGCCATTGCCGCGATGCCCGAGAAAATCCGCGGCTTCGGCCCGGTCAAGCTGCGCCACCTGGTCGCGGCCAAGGCCGAGGAGGAGGCGCTGCTCGCCAAGTTCCGCGCCGGTCCCGCGGGCGGCAGGCCCATGGCAGCCGCGGCCGAGTAGGGCGCGCTCTCTAGATTACCGTCTGCCCTTGTCTGGGCCGTTGGGCCGCCGCAGGATCGGCGTTGGGCAACGCTGGACTGAGCAGGCATAGGCCGTGATCTCGGCGGAACATCTGCGAAGCATCGCACTCTGGTGCCGCGATCTGAGCGAGCGCGAATTCGAGCAAGCGCGCCGGGCCATCGTCGAAAAGACGTTCTCGAAAGGTGCCTATATCTGCCACCGTGGCGACAAGCTCGACGCTTGGGCCGGCGTCGTGTCCGGCGTGATCAAATTGAGCACCATCTCTAAATCGGGAAAAAGCGTGACGCTCGCTGGCATACGCACCGGCGGCTGGTTCGGTGAGGGCACGGTGTTGAAGGACATTCCCCGACAGTACGATCTGGTGGCGCTGCGCGACACGCGCATGGCCTTCATGGACAAGGCGACGTTTTTCTGGCTGTTCGAGCATAGCGTCGCCTTCAACCGTTACCTCGTGCACCAGTTCAACGAGCGCCTCGGCCAATTCATCGCGCTCGTGGAATACGACCGCATGCTGGATGCCAAGGCGCGGCTCGCGCGCAATATCGCCTGGCTGTTCAATCCCGCGCTCTACCCCAACTCGGGAAACGAACTCGATATTTCGCAGGAAGAGCTCGGCCTGATTTCGGGCATCTCGCGCCAAGCAACCAACGAAAGCCTAAAGGCGCTGGAGCGCGAAGGCCTCCTGCGGGTCTCGCACGGCGGAATCACGGTGCTCGATCTCGGCCGGCTGAGCAGATACGGGGAATAGGGGCAGAGGTCCGGCCGCATCCAAGGGGTGCGGCACAAAGGCAAACAGGCCCGCTGCCCTACCGAACAAACCCTCGGCCCGTCTGTCAAGTGGAGCCTTGCGGGGGGATGCAATGGGCGGGAATGCTATAGTCGGGCAAGCCCTGGAACAGGGGCGGAGACAACAACAATAGGGCCGCGGCCGCTTGGCGGCCCGGCACACGGGGAGGATCTGGATTTGCGCGCCGATCTCGCGGCTAACGCCGATACGTTTCCGAAGCTGTTGCTGATCAACGCGGTCAAGCGCGGCAATCGGCCCGCTATCCGCCAGAAGGATTACGGTATCTGGCAGACCTCGACCTGGGCCCAGGTGCTGGAGGAAGTGCACACTTTCTCCATCGGCCTAGCCGAGCTCGGCCTGGTCCGCGGCGACAAGGTCGCGATCATCGGCGGCAACCGCCCCCGTCTGTATTGGGCATTCTGCGCGGTGCAGGCGCTCGGCGGAATTCCGGTGCCGGTCTATCAGGACTCGGTCGCCGACGAGATGGGCTTTGTGCTCGCCCACGCCGGCGCGAAGTTCGCGGTCGTCGAGAACCAGGAGCAGGTCGACAAGCTGCTCGCTGTCTCCGACCGCGTGACGGGCCTCACCCACGTCATCTATGACGAAAAGCGTGGCATGCGCGACTACGATCACGCGCGGCTTAAGTCCTTCGAGGACGTGCAGGCCATCGGCCGGACGGCGGTCCAGAAACAGAACAAATATTCGGGCAACGCCTGGGAGAAGATGATCGCCGAGGGTAAGGGCTCCGACTTGGCTGTGATCCTCTACACCTCGGGCACCACCGGCAATCCGAAAGGCGTGATGCTGTCCTACGACAACGTGATCATCAGCTCGCGCAACGCCAATCTCTTCGACGGCCTAACCGAGAAGGAAGAAGTCGTCGCTTATTTGCCCATGGCCTGGGTCGGCGATCACATCTTCTCTTATGCGCAGTCTTATTTGGCCGGCTTCTGCGTCAACTGCCCGGAGAGCCCGGAAACGGTAGTCGAGGACCGCCGCGAGATCGGCACCACCTATGCCTTCGCTCCGCCGCGAGTCTACGAGAACCTGCTGACGCTGACGATGGTGCGCATGGAAGACGCGGGCCGGATCAAAAAGGCGATGTTCAACTATTTCATTGGCGTGGCACGCCGCTGGGGCGAAAAAATCCTGAACGGCGAGCGGGTGTTTCCGCACGCGCGCTTTCTCTACGGGATCGGCGAAATCCTCGTCTATGGCCCGCTCAAGAACCGTTTCGGCCTGTCGCGCATTCGCGTCGCCTACACGGCGGGCGAGGCCATCGGTCCGGAGATTTTCCGCTTCTATCGCGCGCTCGGCATCAACTTGAAGCAGCTCTATGGACAGACTGAGGCCTCCGTCTATGTGACGGCGCAGCCTGACGGCGAGATTTACGCCGACACCGTCGGCAAGCCGTCGCCCAACGTCGAGGTCAAGATCGACGACAAGGGCGAGGTGCTGTTCCGCTCGCCCGGCGTCTTCCTCGGCTATTACAAGGACGAGGCGAAGACCGCCGAAACCAAGACGCCCGATGGCTGGGTGCACTCGGGCGACGCCGGTTTCTTCGATCCCAAGACCGGGCACCTGAAAATCATCGACCGCGCCAAGGATGTGGGCCGGCTCAAGGACGGCACCCTGTTCGCGCCGAAGTACATCGAGAACAAACTGAAATTCTATCCGAACATCCGTGAGGCCGTGGCTTTCGGCGACAAGCGCGATTTCGTGACGATGTTCCTCAACATCGATCCCGTCTCGGTCGGTTCCTGGGCCGAGCGCAACAACCTGGTCTACGGCTCCTATCAGGAGCTCGCCAACCACCCGCGCGTCTATGACATGCTCGCCGAGCACGTCGACGAGGTGAACCGCTCGCTCGCCGAGGAAGGGCCGATGGCGGGAGCTCAGATCAAGCGCTTCCTCATCCTGCACAAGGAGCTCGACGCCGACGATGGCGAGATCACACGCACGGCGAAGGTGCGCCGCGGCTTCGTCGGCGAACGCTACGAGCCGCTGGTGACCGCGCTCTATGACGGCTCGCACGAGGCCGCCATTTCGACGCAAGTGACATTCGAGGACGGCCGCAAGGGCACGCTCTCGGCCCGCGTCAAGATTCACGACATGAAGACCTATCCGCCGGTCACCGAGGCCCCGCCATTGGGGAAAGCAGCATGAGGGCTCGCTCGGACGCTGAAATCGCCGCGGGCCAGGTGCTGCTCGCGGTCGAGAGCATTTCGCTCTCCTTCGGCGGCATCAAGGCGCTCACCGAGGTCTCGTTCGACATCAAGAAAGGCGAGGTCCGCGCCATCATCGGCCCCAACGGCGCCGGCAAGACTTCGATGCTCAACGTCATCAACGGTTTCTACAAGCCGCAGCACGGCCGCATCATGTTCAAGGGCCTGAGCCACGCTGCCATGGAGCCGCACGAGGCCGCCTCCAGCGGCATCGCGCGCACGTTCCAGAACGTGGCGCTGTTCAAGAGCATGACCACGCTCGACAACATCATGGCCGGCCGCACGCTCAAGATGCACCGCAGCTTCTTCTGGCAATTGCTGCGCCACGGACCGGCGATGCGGGAAGAAATCGAGCACCGGAAGCGCGTCGAAGAGATCATCGACTTCCTCGAAATACCCCATATCCGCCGCATCCCCGTGGGCCGCTTGCCCTATGGCCTGCAAAAGCGCGTCGAGCTCGGCCGCGCGCTCGCCATGGAGCCGGACTTGCTCCTGCTCGACGAGCCGATGGCGGGAATGAATCTCGAGGAGAAGGAGGATATGTCCCGCTTCGTTATCGACGTGAACAATCACTTCGGCACCACGATCGCGCTGATCGAGCACGACATGGGCGTGGTCATGGACCTTTCCGACCGCGTGGTCGTGCTCGACTACGGCCGCAAGATCGCCGACGGCACGCCCGACGAGGTCAAGCGCGACCGCGCGGTGATCGACGCCTATCTCGGCGTGGCGCATTGAGGCGGTGCGATGGATCTCCTCTACAACATCTTCATCAACCCCTTCGTGCAGATGGTCGCCGCACCCGACCTGCTCGTGCAGACGCTGTGGGAAGGCTTGGTCGGCGGCGTGCTCTATGCGCTGATCGCGCTCGGCTTCGTGCTGATATTCAAGGCCTCGGGGGTCTTCAATTTTGCGCAAGGCATCATGGTCGTATTCGGCGCGCTGACGCTCGTCGGCCTCTACACGATTCTGACGCGGATCGGCCTGACCAACGTGCACGCCGCGGCCTTCGCCGCGCTCGCCCTCACCATCGGCGTGATGTTCCTGCTCGCTGTCACCGTCGAACGCATGGTGCTGCGGCCCTTGGTGAACCAACCCGACATCATCCTGTTCATGGCGACCTTCGGGCTCACCTATCTGCTCATCGGCTTCGGCGAGGTGATCTTCGGCGGCGAACCCAAGATCATGATTACCGAAGCGCTCTACCTGCCGAAGGGCTCCTACGATATCAAGATGCTCGGCGGCTTCGTCAGCCTGCAGAAGATCGACATCGCCGCCGCGATCATCGCCTCGGTGATGGTGGCGGGGCTCGCCGTGTTCTTCTCCGTGACCCGCATCGGCCGCGCGCTCCGCGCCGTGGCCGACAGCCACAAGGCCGCGCTTTCGGTCGGCATTTCGCTCGAGCAAATCTGGGTAATCGTCTGGTTCGCCTCCGGCCTCGTGGCGCTCGTCACCGGTATCATGTGGGCGGCGCGCTCGGATGTCTCCTTTGCGCTGCAGATAATCGCGCTCCGCGCGCTGCCGGTTCTCATCCTCGGCGGCTTCACCTCGATTCCCGGCGCCATCGTCGGCGGCCTCATCATCGGCATCGGCGAGAAGCTCGGCGAGTTCTACTGGGGGCCGCTCTTGGGCAGCGGCATCGAGAGCTGGCTAGCCTATTTTATCGCGCTCGTGTTCCTGCTGTTCCGGCCACAGGGACTGTTCGGCGAAAAGATCATCGAGCGGGTGTGAAATGCTGTATCGCGAGTCCGGCCAGTTCAAGACCACTTACGCCAGCGACCAGGCGGTCTTTCCAATCTTCCAGGACAAGATCGGCATCGCGCTGATCCTGGTCATCGCGTTCGTGGTGATTCCGTATTTTGGCAACGACTTCTTCCTGAACGCGGTCATGATCCCGTTCTTGATCTTCTCGCTCGCGGCGATCGGGCTCAATCTCTTGATCGGCTACACCGGCCTCTTGTCGCTCGGCACCGGCGCGTTCATGGGGGTCGGGGCCTATGCCTGCTACAAGCTGGCGACGATCTTTCCGGGCGTGAATATTCTCGTCTGGGTCGTCGCGTCGGGGTTCGTGGCGGCGCTGGTCGGTGTGTTCTTCGGCCTGCCGAGCCTGCGCATCAAAGGCTTCTACCTTGCGATCGCGACGCTCGCCGCGCAGTTCTTCCTGCAATGGTGCTTCATCCGCATACCCTGGCTGGTCAATTACAACATCTCGAACGCGATCGAGGTACCGACACGGACGCTCTACGGCGTCGCGGTGACCGGCCCGACCGCCACTCCATTCGCGCGCTATTTCGTCGTGCTCGTGATCGTCGTGGCGATGACCTGGCTCGCTTCGAACCTGGTTCGCGGCCGCATCGGCCGCATGTGGATGGCGGTCCGCGACATGGACATCGCCGCCGAGCTCATGGGTATCCGGCTGCTTTCGACCAAGCTGCTCGCCTTCGCGGTTTCGTCCTTCTACTGCGGCGTCTCCGGCGCGCTGCTCGTGTTCCTCTGGTATGGCAGCGCCGAAGCCGAGGTGTTCAACATCAACCAGAGCTTCTTCATCCTCTTCATGGTGATCATCGGCGGACTCGGCAGCCTGCTCGGCTCGTTCCTCGGCGCGGCGCTGATCTATATCCTGCCGATCGTGCTCCGCTACGTGCCGAGTGAGTTAGGCATGCCGGTCCACGCCGCGACGGTCGAGCACCTGTCGTTCATCATCGTCGGCGGCCTGATCATTTTCTTCCTGATCGTGGAGCCCAATGGGCTGGCGCGGTTATGGGCAATCGCCAAGCAGAAACTGAGGGTGTGGCCTTTCCCATACTGATTGGGCAAACTGGTTCCACCTTCCCGCCGCCAGGATCCGACGAACGGTTCCGGCAAGGTGGGATTAGCCCGGTCCTGGTGGTTTGGGGCAGGGCATGGAAGCCAAGTGGCCGGCGGCGTCCGCCTCCGGTCGTTCGAATGGGAGGAAATGCAATGCGTCTGAAAGGCATGATCCTCGGCGCCGCGATCGGCACGATGGTGGGTGTGCCCGCCTTCGTCAGCACGGCCGTCGCCCAGGACACGATCTATGTTCCGCTCTTCTCGTACCGCACCGGTGCCTTCGCCGGCTCCGGCATCCCGATCGCCAACGGCATGGCCGACTATCTCAACATGCTGAACGAGCGTGACGGTGGCATCGGCGGCGTGAAGATCATCGTCGAAGAGTGCGAGACCGGCTACGACACCAAGAAGGGCGTCGAGTGCTACGAGTCGACCAAGAGCAAGAACCCGGTCATCACCAATCCTTACTCGACCGGCATCACGCTGGCGCTGATCCCGAAGGCGTCGGTCGACAAGATTCCGGTGCTCTCGATGGCCTACGGCCTCTCGGCCTCCGCCGACGGCACCAGCTTCCCGTGGGTGTTTAACCCGCCGGCGACTTACTGGGACGGCATGTCGATGATCATCAAGTACATCTCCGACAAGGAAGGCGGCCTCGACAAGCTCAAGGGCAAGACCATCGGCTACATCTTCTTCGACGGTGGCTACGGCCGCGAGCCGCTTCCGCTCTTGGAGCAGTTCGCCAAGGACTACGGCTTCACCGTGAAGCTCTATCCGGTTCCGCCGGCCGAAATGCAGAATCAGTCGGGTCTGTGGCTCAACGTTCGCCGCGACAAGCCCGACTGGATGGTCATGTGGGGTTGGGGCGCCATGAACCCGACTGCAATCAAGGAAGCGGCCAAGATCAACTTCCCGATGGACCGCTTCGTTGGCATCTGGTGGTCGGGTAACGAGGACGACGCCCGTCCCGCCGGCCCCGAAAGCAAGGGCTATCTCTCGCTTAATCTCAATGGCGTGGGCACGAGCTACCCGGCGATCCAGGACATCGTGAAAAATCTGGTCGACAAGGGAAAGAGCCAGACGCCGAAGGATAAGGTTGGCGAGAATCTCTACAATCGTGGCGTTATGAACTCGGTGATCATCGCCGAGGCAATCCGCAACGCCCAGCGGCTCACCGGCAAGAAGGTGGTCACCGGCACGGACGTGCGGCGCGGCCTCGAGTCGCTCAACATCACCGCGGCGCGCTGGAAGGAACTCGGCCTCGAAAACTTCGCGGCGCCGATCACCGGCGTGAACTGCACCGACCACAACGGCCATCACTCTGCCTATATGCAGCAGTGGGACGGCGCCAAGTGGGTGAAGGTCTCCGACTGGATCGCGCCGATGAAAGACAAGGTGCGTCCGTTGCTGGAGGCTGCGGCCAAGGACTACGTCTCCAAGAACCAGCCCTGGCCGGCCCGCGCCGAGGCTTGCGAGAAGTCGTCGTAACCTGATCGCGTTTCACCCTCTCCCCCCTTGCGGGAGAGGGTGGCGCGAACGAAACAAATTCCGGGTGAGGGGTCAGCTTACCTCTCACCCGATTTGTCTTGGACCGCCCCACAACTGATCGCACCATGACCGCAAAAAATACCGCACAGACCGACGCCGGCACCGACCGCATCCTCACGGTCAACAACATCGAGGTGATCTACGATCACGTGATCCTCGTGCTGAAGGGGGTCTCGCTCGATGTGCCGCGCGGCGGCATCGTCGCGC
>JAYUHJ010000318.1:0-1639 GCA_043767065.1 Hyphomicrobiales bacterium
GCCGGTGGTGGCCGGCGATGCCGGGGCGGCTCCCACGACCGTTCCATCGGACGCCGGCGTACTGGTCCCGCCGGGGGACGCCGAAGCGCTCGCCGCCGTGCTGCGGCGCTTGCTCACCGACCCTACCGAACTCAGGCGCCGATCCGACGCCGCATGGCGGCATGCGCAGAATTTCCCGCGCTGGCGCGACACCGCAAAGGCGATTGCCGGCGCATTGACCGAGGCTATGAGATGAGCGGCTTCGCACCCGAATGGCTCAGCTTGCGCGAGGGCGCCGACCACCGCGCGCGCAATGCGGGTTTGCTCGCCGCGCTATCCAAACACTTCTCCACGCGCGACGCGGTCACCGTCGTCGATCTCGGCGCCGGGCTCGGCTCCAACCTGCGCGCGACCGCGCCGGCGCTCTCCGCGCGCCAGCACTGGGTGCTGGTGGACCATGACCCGGTCCTGCTCGCGGGCGCCTGTGACGCCATCGCGAGCTGGGCCGACTCGGTGCGACCGGCCACGGCCGGGCTCGAAGTGATGAAAGCGGACCGGTCGATCCGGGTCGAGGTCAGGCAATCAGATCTTGCCAAGGACCCGGGCGCCTTCGCCGTGCACGCGCCCGATCTCGTCACCGCGGCGGCGCTATTCGATCTCGTGTCGGAAGTATGGATTGGGCGCTTCACTGCGGCACTCGCCGCCGCACGCGTGCCGCTCTACGCGGTGCTCGACTATGACGGCACCAATGCCTGGAGCCCGCCGCATCAAGCCGACGCCGCCATGGTCGCCGGGTTCAACCGCCACCAGGGTAGCGACAAGGGCTTCGGCTCAGCCGCCGGATCGCGGGCGACGGACTTGCTCGCCGAACGTCTCGCGGGGGCAGGCTACCGGATCGAGCGTGGGACGAGCCCGTGGCGTCTCGGCGCCGGCGAGACGGCGCTGATGCGCGTATTGACGCAAGGCTTCGCCGAGGCCGTGCGTGAAACCGGCGAAGTCCCGGCCGCAACCATCGAAGCGTGGCTAAAAGCGCGAATGGCCGACGGCGTCACCTGCACCGTCGGCCACGAGGATATTCTGGCGATCCCGCGTTAGACGCCGCCGAGCGCGCGCGGCAGCATGCGCTGCAACACGCCGTCCTTCAGGATGAAATAATGCTGTAGTGCGGCCGCGATATGCAGCGCCGCGAGCGCCGCTACCGCCCAGCCGGCCCAGCGGTGATACATGAACAGCTGGTTCGCCAGATTCTCGTTGTTGCCGATCAGCGGTGGAATAGTGAACAGGTTAAAGAACGGCGTGCTGGCGCCATAAGCGGAATTGGC
Source organism: Hyphomicrobiales bacterium (assembly GCA_043767065.1). GTDB lineage: Bacteria > Pseudomonadota > Alphaproteobacteria > Rhizobiales > Xanthobacteraceae > JAHFPN01. The sequence goes on from JAYUHJ010000318.1 coordinate 1,302, forward strand.
GAGATAGCCGACGATCGGCATGGCGAGCAGCAGCACGTAGAGCGAGCCGTGCACGGTCGAGGAGATCGCGCGCTGCCACGGCACGACCGTGGCTTCGGGTGCCGGCGAGCCGCCGACCCAGCGGCGGATGATGCGCACGACGATCAGAATGAGGATCAGCACGCCGAGCGACTTGTGGAAATTATAGAGGCCGTCCTGCAGCGGCCCCGGCGCCGCGTTGTTCATCCAGAACGCGACCGGAATCGTCGTCAGAACGCAGATCGCGACCAGCCAGTGCAATAATTTGGCGAAACCCGAATAGCCGCCGCTCAACGTGCCGTAAGTCATCGAGACCTCCC
>JAYUHJ010000319.1:0-1639 GCA_043767065.1 Hyphomicrobiales bacterium
CAGAAGCAGAAGCGGCTCGAGCAGGAAGGCCGCGAGGAGGCGGCGCATCAGCGCGCCATTGCCCGCGAGCGCGAATGGATCAACGCGAGCCCCCGGGCGCGCCAGTCCAAGGGCAAGGCGCGCATCAAGGCCTATGACGAGTTGCTCGCCAAAGCCGCGGAACGCCTGCCGGGTTCGGCGCAGATCATCATTCCCGCCGGCCCGCGGCTGGGCGACACCGTGATCGACGCCGACGAGCTCGGAAAAGCCTATGGCGACACGCTGCTGTTCGAAGGGCTTTCGTTCAAGCTGCCGCCCGGCGGCATCGTCGGCGTCATCGGCCCCAACGGCGCCGGCAAGACCACGCTGTTCCGCCTCATCACCGGCCAGGAGAAGGCCGACGCCGGCAAGATCAGCGTCGGCGAAACCGCTGTGCTCGGCTATGTCGATCAGAGCCGCGACAGCTTGGACGGTAAGAAAAACGTCTGGGAGGAAATTTCCGGCGGCCAGGACGTGATCCATCTTGGCAAGCGCGAAATGCCGAGCCGCGCCTATGTGGCTGCGTTCAATTTCAAGGGCGGCGACCAGCAGAAGAAGGTCGGCAGCCTTTCGGGCGGCGAGCGCAACCGCGTGCACCTGGCAAAAATGCTGAAATCGGGCGTCAACGTGCTGTTGCTCGACGAACCGACCAACGATCTCGACGTGGAGACGCTGCGCGCGCTGGAGGAGGGGCTCGAGGATTTCGCCGGCTGCGCCGTCATCATCAGCCACGACCGCTTCTTCCTCGACCGCATCGCGACGCACATTCTCGCGTTCGAGGGCGACAGCCACGTCGAGTGGTTCGAGGGCAATTTCGAAGCCTACGAGGCCGACAAGAAACGCCGCCTCGGCGTCGCCGCCGAAATCCCGCACCGGATAAAGTACAAGAAGTTCACGCGGTGATAGAGCGTCGTCCTGAGGTGCGAGCGACCGCAGGTCGCGAGCCTCGAAGGACGGCGCGTCGTCATCCTTCGAGGCCGGCCTTCGGCCGGCACCTCAGGATGACGGTAAGAAGAAAGGCATCGCATGGGCATTCTGGCGCGGATAATTTGTGTCGCAGCTATCGCCACCGTGATCGCCGCGATGACGACGTTTAGTCCTACGCTCGCCGCCGACGCCGCGTTCCAGAAATGGCTCTCTGATCTCTGGCCCGCGGCGCAGCAACTCGGCGTCACGCGCGCCACGTTCGACATGGCGACGCGCAATCTGGAGCCCGATCTCACGCTGCCCGATCTCGACGTGCCTGGTCGGCCCAAGCCGCCGGGTCAGCCGGAATTCGTGCGCTCGCCGGGCGAATACCTTTCCGAAGCGTCGCTCACGCGGCTCGCGGAGCAGGGCCAGCGCCTCGCCGCCGAGCACCGCGCCACGCTCGCCCGCATCGAGCGGGAAATCGGCGTGCCGGGCAACGTGATCCTCGCCATCTGGGGCCGCGAGACCGCCTACGGCACCTACAGACTTCCGCACAACGCCGTCCGCGTGCTCGCAACGCAAGCTTATCTTGGTCGCCGCAAGGAACAGTTCCGCGAGCAATTCCTGCTCGCGCTCAAGATGTTGCAGGAGGGCCACGTCAAGCTCGCCGATATGAAAAGCTCTTGGGCCGGCGCCATGGGCCACACGCAAT
>JAYUHJ010000320.1:0-1634 GCA_043767065.1 Hyphomicrobiales bacterium
GATCAGCCGCGCCGCTTCCTCGCGCTCGAACAGGTGCAAAAGTAGCCGCAACGCTTGCCCGCGCTCGGCTGTGAGCGCAGGGTCGCGCTGCAGGATGAGTGCCGCGTCCTTGCGCGCCGCCTCCATCAGATCGCGGTGCAGCTCCGGCCGCGCGATGCGGAAGCCGGGCAGGCCGCTCTGCCGCGTGCCCAGCACCTCGCCTTCGCCGCGCAGTGCCAAGTCCTCCTCGGCGATCTCGAAGCCATCATCGGTCTCGCGCAATTTCGCGAGCCGCCGCTTCGCCGCGTCGCCGAGCGGGGCCCGGTAGAGCAGCAGGCACGTCGAGCGCTCGGTGCCGCGGCCGACCCGGCCGCGCAACTGGTGCAACTGCGCCAGACCGAAGCGTTCCGCCTGCTCGATCACCATGATCGTCGCTTCCGGCACATCGACGCCGACTTCGATCACCGTAGTGGCGACCAGCAATCTGATCTCGCCACGGGCGAAACGCGCCATGGCCTCGTCGCGCTCCGCGCCCTTCATGCGCCCGTGCACGAGGCCGACGATTTCGCCAAACTCGGCGCTCAGCGCCTCGTAGCGCGCTTCCGCCGCGGCGAAATCGACTTCCTCCGACTCTTCGATCAAGGGGCAAATCCAGTAGGCCCGCGCCCCCGACGCCAGCGCGCGGCCGACCGCCTCGACCACCTCGCCGGAACGCTCCAGCGAGACGGTGCGCGTATCGATCGGCGTGCGGCCGGCCGGCTTCTCGCGCAGCTCCGAGACCTCCATGTCGCCGAAATAGGTGATGACCAGGGTGCGCGGGATCGGCGTCGCGGTCATCACCAGCATGTCCACCGCCTCACCCTTCTTCGCCAGCGCCAGCCGCTGATGCACGCCGAAGCGGTGCTGCTCATCGACCACCGCGAGCGCGAGATCGCGAAACTCGACGCCCTCTTGGAACAGCGCATGGGTGCCGACCAGGAGATCGATCCTTCCGGCCTGCAACGCATCGAGTAGCTCGTCGCGCTCGGTGCCGCGCTCGCGGCCGGTCAGGATCGCAAGCGTGATGCCCGCGGCCTTGGCGAGCGGCGAAATGCGCTCGAAGTGCTGCCGCGCGAGGATTTCAGTCGGTGCCATGATCGCCGCCTGATGGCCGGCCTCGATCACGTGCGCGGCCGCCAAGAGCGCGACGATGGTCTTGCCCGAGCCGACGTCGCCCTGCAGCAGCCGCAACATGCGTGTCTCGGAAGCAAGATCGCCGGCGATTTCCTCGATCGCCTTGCGTTGCGAGTTGGTCAGCGAGAAAGGGAGCGCCGCTTCGATCTTGGTGCGAAGCCGCCCGTCGCCCTTGCTCGCGCGGCCCGGTTCGCGCCGCATTTCGCCGCGCACCAGCGCAAGCGAAAGTTGGTGCGCGAGCAATTCATCATAGGCGATCCGCGCGCGGAATTTCGACTCCGGCGCGATGTCGGATAGCTCGGCTGGAATATGCAACCGTCTCACGGCCGCTGCGAACGAAACAAAGCCATGCTGCGCGCGAAACGCCGGATCGTCCCATTCGGGCACCTCTGGCACGAACTTGAGCGCAGCCGTGGCGGCGCGGCGCACATTGCCGGCGGCGAGCCCCTCGGTGAGCGGATAGACCGGATCGAGATCGGGAA
>JAYUHJ010000321.1:0-1634 GCA_043767065.1 Hyphomicrobiales bacterium
ACAGTCGAAGATTATTTCGGCATCAGGGCGATGATGGAAGCGGGGGCGCTGCAACGCCTGATGCGCGAAAGCCCGGCGGCCAATAGTGTGCATGTCAGCGTCGACACAAGCCTCCTCGATTCTTTCTACGCCAAGATCAAGACGATGCCCGTCGTCAGCGGGCTCGCTCTGCAGCGCGTCTCACTCGAGAATTTCCGCGAGGCGGTCGCGCTTCTCATTACGACGATGGCGGGCATCTATGCTGGGCTCGCGGCGATCATCGCTTTCGGGGTCGTCTACAACAACGCGCGTATCTCGCTGTCGGAAAGCGCGCGCGATCTCGCCAGCCTGCGTGTGATTGGTTACACGCGCGCCGAAGTGCTGCAAATTCTGTTGTTGGAGCTTGCGCTGCTGACGCTGCTCGCGCAGCCGATCGGCTGGGCATTCGGCTACGGCTTGGCCTGGATCATGAAGACCCAACTTGCCGGTGAGCTGATGCGCGTACGTTTGGTGGTCGAGCCCTTCACCTACGCGTTGGCGAGCATGACCGTGATTCTGGCGGCTTTGTTCTCGGCGCTCGTTGTGCGCAGCCGCATCTACGCACTCGACCTTGTTTCCGTTCTCAAGACCCGGGAGTGAACGATGCCCAAGATTTCCACCAACCGCGCCATAGGGATCGCCGTCGCCGTCATCGTCGTCGCGGCGTTGGCATGGCTCGCTTGGCCAAGCCCCGTCCCGGTCGACCTGGCGAAGGCGACGCGCAGTTCGATGGAGGTGACCGTCGACGAGGAAGCCCGCACGCGCGTGCGCCAAGTCTATACGGTCTCGGCGCCGCTCACGGGCACCGTCTTGCGGTCGGGGCGCGAAGTCGGCGATTTCGTCAAGGCCAACGAAACCGTGGTCGTAGCGATGAAGCCGACCGCGCCCAGCTTTCACGATCCACGCTTGCACCAGGAACTGCTGTCGGCGCTTTCGGCCGCGGAAGCTGCGGTCGCGCTTGCGATTGCGGAGCGCCAGCGGGTTGAAGCGGCGCTGAATTACGCGCGCCAACAGCTCGGCCGAATGAAATCTTTGGCAGGCAATGGAACGGTTTCGCGCAGCACCCTGGACAAAGCAACGGCAGATGCCGAAATGACCGAAGCGGCAGTGGCGCGGGCCGTGGCGGAGGTGCAGGTCCGCCGCAACGAACGCGACAGCGCGGCCGCGCGTCTCAAGAATCCGATCGACGCGGGCCTTGCTTCCGCGGATGGGGCCGGGTGCTGCGTGCAAATTCGCGCACCGATCACAGGCCAGGTGCTGAGCCTGCTGCAGAAGAGCGAGACCGTGGTTCCGGCAGGAGCGCCCCTCATCGAAATCGGCGATCCGCAGGATCTCGAGATCGTGGCCGAGCTCTTGTCGGCCGACGCCGTACAGGTGCGAGTCGGCGCCGACGTGCGCATCGACGGATGGGGCGGTGAAGCCGTGAGAGGCCGCGTGCGTCGCGTCGAGCCGAGTGGATTCTTGAAAATCTCCGCTCTCGGCATTGAAGAGCAGCGCGTTCGTGCGATCGTCGATGTCCTCGATCCGCCGGAACGCCGGGCGAGCCTTGGGCATGACTATCGCGTCATCGTGCACATCGTGACGTGGAAGGCGGACAAGGTCTTGACCGTTCCGGT
>JAYUHJ010000322.1:0-1632 GCA_043767065.1 Hyphomicrobiales bacterium
TCTTCCGTTTGCGTTTCGATTACCCCTTTTCCGACAATGCCTTGAAGCCGCCGCAGGGCGGGCTACAGTCGCGCGAATCCGGGGGCGCGTTTTGCGCCGCCAGGGAGGCCCCAAATGTCCTTCGATGTCGATGCCATCGTCGATCGCCGCCGCCTGCGGCGCAAGCTCACGTTTTGGCGCGTGCTCGCGCTGCTGGCCATTGTCGCCGGCATCGGCTGGGCGGTCGCCGCCTCCGCCGACAATCGCTATTTCGGCACCGGCACGCCGCATGTGGCGCGCGTCACCATCGGCGGACTGATCCGCACCGACCGTGCGCGGCTCGAACTTCTGGAAGAGATCGGCAAGTCCGGCGCCGAGGCTGTGATCATTTCGATCAACAGTCCCGGCGGCACGGTCGCCGGCTCCGAGGCGCTCTATGACGGCATCCGCCGCCTGGCCGCGAAAAAGCCGACCGTCGCCGTGGTCGAAGGCGTCGCCGCGTCCGGCGCCTATATCGCGGCCCTCGGCACCGATCGCATTTTTGCGCCGCGCACCGCCATCGTCGGCTCGGTCGGCGTGATATTCCAGTATCCGAACTTCTACGAACTCCTGAAGCACGTCGGCGTCGCGGTCGAGGAGATCAAATCGACGCCGCTCAAGGCCTCGCCCAGCGGCTTCGAGCCGACCAGCCCCGAGGCCAAGGCCGCGCTCAAGAGCCTGGTCGACGACACCTATGGCTGGTTCAAGAATCTGGTGCGCGAGCGGCGCGGTCTCGACGACGCCAAGCTCGCGCTGGCCTCCGACGGACGCGTGTTCAGCGCGGCCCAGGCCATGCCGGTCAATCTCGTTGATCAGATCGGCGACGAGCGCGCGGCGCGCGCCTGGCTGAAAGCGAACAAGGGCGTCAGCGAGGACCTCAAGGTGCGCGACTGGAAGAACCGCAGCCTCGGCTCCGAGTTCCGCTGGCTCGGCGCGCTCGCGGCCGTCGCGGAGTCGCTCGGCCTGCCCGCGATCGGCGCGCTGGTCGGCAGCGAATCCATCATCAGCGCCGCGGCCCGCGCGCAGCTTGACGGCCTATTGGCCATCTGGCAGCCTCCATTGACGGACTAAAGGTCTGCCAAGTCTTTCGGATCGCTTACATAATTCCGCTCGGGGGGGCTGGGCGAAATGATCAAGTCCGAGCTCGTTCAAAAGGTCGCGGAATCCAATCCGCATCTCTATCAGCGCGATGTCGAGAACATCGTGGACGCGATCCTCGATGAGGTCACCAACGCGCTGTCGCGCGGCGACCGCGTCGAATTGCGCGGCTTCGGCGCGTTCTCGACCAAGGCGCGCCCGGCCCGTCTCGGGCGCAATCCGCGCACCGGCGCGCAAGTGAAAGTGGCCGAGAAGGTCGTACCTTATTTTAAGACTGGCAAGGAAATGCGCGAGCGGTTGAACCGCCCGCGCCGCTGACCCTCACCGAAGCACGCGCACCGGAGTCTCGTATGCGCAGACTCCTCGCCTGGATACTTTTGCTGCCCTTGTCGGCCGCGATCGTCCTGTTCGCGGTCGCCAATCGTTCTGATGTGGTCGTTTCCTTCGATCCGTTCACGCGCGAGAGCCCGGCGTTCGCCGTTACCGTGCCGCTGTTCGCGGTGATTTTCGGCGCGG
>JAYUHJ010000323.1:0-4007 GCA_043767065.1 Hyphomicrobiales bacterium
TTTGAAGAAGCTCGTCACCGACAAACTGGTGGATGCCGGACTGACCTATGACGGCGCCAAGGCGTTCGCGACGCCGCGGCGCATCGCGCTCGCGGTGCATGGCCTGCCGGCGCGGCAGCCGGACCGGCGCGAGGAGAAGAAAGGCCCGCGCGTCGGCGCGCCCGATCAGGCAGTGCAGGGATTTCTCAAGAGCGCCGGACTGAAATCGATCGGCGAAGCCAAGGTGCAGCCCGATAAGAAAGGCGACTTTTATTTCGCGGTCATCGAGCGGAAGGGCCGGCCGGCGGCCGAGGTGATCGCGGAGATCATTCCGGAAGTGGTGCGCGCATTTCCGTGGCCGAAGTCCATGCGCTGGGGTGCTCGCTCTGCTCAAAGAGCTGCATTTCAGCCGGGCGCTTTCCAAGCGAGTGCATTCCAAACGGGTCCGCTTCATTGGGTTCGACCGCTGCATTCGATCCTGTGCACCTTCGGGCCGGAGACCGAGGAGCCGGAGATCGTGAAGTTCGAGATCGACGGCATCAAAGCTGGCGACATTACCCACGGCCACCGCGTACATGCGCCCGGCCCGATCAAGGTCAAGCGGCTCGAGGATTATCTGACCAAGCTTCACGCGGCCAAAGTCGTGCCCGACCCGGACCGGCGCAAGGCCACGATTCTCGCCGACGCCAAGGACCTCGCGCTCGCGCAGGGATTGGATCTGGTCGAGGATGAAGGCTTGCTCGAAGAAGTCGCCGGGCTGGTCGAATGGCCGGTGGTGCTGATCGGCAGTTTCGACGCGGCATTCCTCGGCATTCCGCCCGAGGTGATCCGCGCCACGATCCGCAACAACCAGAAATGCTTCGTACTGCGTACTCCTTCTACCTCCCCCCTTGTGGGGGAGGTCGGCGCGAAGCGCCGGGAGGGGGGTGGCGCGGCAAGCACGACGAACTCACCAGGACCCCCACCCCCAACCCCTCCCCACAAGGGGGAGGGGAGCAGATTGGCCAACAAGTTCATCACGGTCGCGAACCAGGAAGCCACCGACGGCGGCGAGGCGATCAAGGCCGGTAATGCGCGCGTGATCCGCGCGCGGCTTTCGGACGCGAAATTCTTCTGGGAACAGGACCGGAAGAAGCGGCTCGAGGAGCGGCTGCCGAAGCTGAAAGAAATCGTTTTTCACGAGAAGCTTGGCACGCAAGCCGAGCGCGTCGAACGCATCGCGCGGCTCGCAAAGGAGCTCGCGCCCATCGTCAAGGCCGATCCGCAGAAAGCCGAGCAGGCGGCGCGGCTAGCGAAAGCCGATCTCGTCACCGACATGGTGGGTGAATTCCCCGAGCTGCAGGGCACGATGGGGAAATACTACGCGCTCGCCGAAGGCATCGATCCCGAGGTCGCGGCGGCGATCGAGGAACATTACAAGCCGCAGGGGCCAAGCGACCGGGTACCGACCGCGCCGGTTTCTATCGCGGTCGCGCTAGCGGACAAAATCGATGTGCTCGTAGGCTTTAACGCAGCTGGCGAGATTCCGACGGGCTCGCGGGATCCATATGGCCTCCGTCGAGCGGAATTGGGAGTAATTCGAATTCTTGAAACCAATAGTATCAAGCTCGATATACGAGAAGTTATTGAAAAGCATTACATACACTTCGCAATTCGTCTTGCGTCTACTGACCAAGAATTTGCAACCGAACTCGCTAAGAGATCTCTTTCGCAAGAGGTCCTACAAGATGAGAATTTCTCGACCCGATGGGAACAAGAGTTACTCCACAAAGCGGCCGCGAGTTGGAGCTTTGCATACGCAAACGAATCGATCTTGAATCTAGGAGAAAGGTTGATAGTTCAGCTTCGAGCACGAGGCATTCCTTACGACGTAGTGGAAGCAGTCATTTCCTTGGGATTCCCGGATCGTCCTGTTCTCGCAAATCCCCTTCTCGCAATTCGCCGGGTCGAGGCGCTCGGAAAATTCCTCGACACCGACGACGGCAAGAATCTCCTCGTCGGCTATCGCCGCGCGGCGAATATCCTTCGCGACGAGGAGAAAAAGGACAAGCGCAGCTATGCGGGAGAGCCGGACCCCAAGCTCCTGCAAGCCCCGGAGGAAAAGGCCCTTGCCGCGGCCATTTCCAAGGTCGAGCAGGAGGTGGATGCCGCCATCAAGCGCGAGGATTTCGCCGCGGCGATGACCGCCATCGCCAAGCTGCGCGCGCCGGTCGATGCGTTCTTCGAGAAGGTCACGGTGAACGCCGAGGACAAGGCGCTGCGCGAGAATCGCCTGAAGCTGCTCGACCGCATCCGCGCCGCCACCCGCACGGTCGCCGATTTTTCGCGTATCGAGGGCTAACCTTGCTTACCACCAGTGGTCGCGTAGGCCGGCAGCCCGGGCTATAGTGGGTTTTTGGGGCTGGCAGTGTCATTTCAGAGTGCAAAGACGATCATCGAGGCGCCCGCCGCAGCTCATTCGCGGAGCCGGCGAGCTTTCCAAACCGCCCACTGGCTGACGCGCGGACGCATGCGCTTGCGCGCGCTGCATGCGTCGCTGACGCCGGGGCCATGGCACCCGCGAAAGCGCACACCGGACTTCGGATTTGCGACCAAGGGAGCCGAACAGGCGCTGCAGGAAGCCTGCCGGCGGATGGGCGTCGTCGTGGTCGGCACGCCGGTGCGCGGCTATTTCACCAATTCGCGCGGCGCCACGGTACGCGCGTCTAATGGAGTGCTTTGCTGGATCAAGGTGAATGGCGTCCCGAACGGGCCCGCACAAAAGCAACTCGAGGGCGAGACGAGCGCAGCCGCGATCCGAGGCGTGCCCAAGCCCGCGATCCTGGAAGTCCAGCACTGGACGCAAGACAGCGTCTGCTGGCGCGCGGTCCTGATGACCTTGGTGCCCGCGTCGGCAAAGACGGGTCCGCTATTCTCCAGCCGCCGTCACGCAATCAGCGATCGCTGGATCGGCGAGCTGAAGCAGGCGATGCAGACGATCACGACGATCACGACCGAGCGCCGGCGAATTGATCCCGAATGGATGTCCGCCGCCATCACCAAGCGCTTCGGAGCCGAGACGCCGCATACATGCGACGACTGGCGCACGGCACACGGCGACCTGCATTGGGGCAATATCACCGTCCCGGAGCTGAAGCTGCTCGATTGGGACCTGTGGGGCCTGGCGCCGCGAGGCTTCGATGCCGCCTGTCTGGTCACCTTTACCAGCCCCGATCCGGCGCTGACCCGCCGGCTGCAGTCAGCGTTCGCCGATGAGCTCGACACGCCATCCGGCAAAGTGGCGCAGCTCGTGATTTGCGCCGGCGTGTTGAGGCTCGTCGAAGCGGGTCATCACGATCCTCGCTTTCATGCCCCCGTCGAGGCGCTGGCGCGGCGCACGCTGCAATCCACATGACCCCCGGTGCGCGGGACGCAGCCCTCGCCGCTCACCACTCAAACTAAAGCCGATTTGTACGGTATTTTCATCGGCGCTCTCGATTCGCCCACCTGGCCGAGCCGGGGCGAACAGGAGCAATCCATGACCTTCAACCTCATCGTCCTGCAACCAGTCGTGGCCTTGATCGCCGGCATTCTCATTCTGATCATTCCGCGGCTGCTGAACTTCATCGTCGCAGCCTATCTCATCGTCATCGGTATATCGGGACTGCTTGGCCGCTGACCGCCCTCACCCGCTCGAAAAGCGAAACGGGCGCACGCACGTGCGCCCGCTCATTCGATTCCGGTTGCGTCAGACACCCTTCATCATGCATCCGGCCGCGAGCACCACATAGCCCGCGATGGCGAGCCAGAACTTGTAGGCAGCAACAATCGGAATCGTAGGCACGAATTGGCCGAGCAAGGCCAAAATGACCAGGATCAGCGAAATGATGAAGACGACCTGCGTCGGTGCGCTGAGTTTCATGTTTTTCCCCCTGTAGTTCCCCCAGCCGGGGGAGCGGGGATCATCCATGGATTCGCCCTCGCGTACCATCGAGCAAGCGGGACACATCGGAGGTTGTGGAAAGCGCCGCGGGCGGCACGCCGCCGCC
>JAYUHJ010000324.1:0-1622 GCA_043767065.1 Hyphomicrobiales bacterium
CCTGCTCTACCAGCCCGACAGCGCACTGGTGAAACAGGCGTACATGCCGAAAATGCTGCACATGCTGAATCTCGCCGGATTCGGCATCAAGGCCTGGGACAGCGCATCGCCAGAGCCCGCGCTGCCCTACAGCTATGCCTCCACCACGCTGCCGATTTTCGACCGCAACCTTAAATCACTATCGGAAAAAGTCCATGCCAGCGCCGTGCTGGCGCATGTACGCGGCGTCGCCTACAGCACCACGGTCGAGATCTCGCCGCAGAACGTGCATCCTTTCCACTACCCCGGTTTTCGCCTGGCGCTGGCCCACAACGGCGATCTGGCGCGCATCCGCGACATGCGCCCGCTGCTGCTGGAGCACATCAAGCCGGACATCGCCGCGCTGATCTCCGGAACCACTGACAGCGAATGGATTTATGCGCTGCTCGCCTCGCAGCTCGACGATCCGGCGCAGGCCGTCACCGCGCAGCAACTGGTGCGCGCTGTTGATGCCACGCTGGCGATCATCCGCCGCGTCCGCACCACGCTGGGCATTGCGACCTCGTCCTCGGTCAATCTGTTCATCCACACCGGCACGCAACTGGCCGCGGTGCGCTACTGCTTTGACTTCGGACGCTACCGCACCGAAGACCCGGCGAAAGTGCATGAAGCCAATCTCGCCTTCCTGTCGCTGTGGTACACCTCGGGCCGCGAATACGGACACCACGACAATGAGTGGAAAATGATCGGCGGCGCCGAAACCGCGGATTCGATCATGATCGCCTCCGAGCCGCTGACGCGCGACACCTCAACGTGGCTGGAAGTGCCGGAGTATTCGATGATCTACGCCGACACGCGCGATGGCCGGCCCGGCGTGGAAATCCACTACCTCGATTAAAGCTAGCGGGCGCGCACCCGCACGGCTCGCCAATCGAGCGCTGCGGCGCCTGCGCGACGCCCCCCAAGGGGACTTGCTTCGCGGCGCGCGGTGCCTGACAGCTCGCCGCCCTGCACCCGGCCCTCGAAATAATGCCGCTCGCGGCGCCCCGCAACAGGCAGATCCACGCTGAAGCTCAGGCGATCACCATCAATGCGCGGCTCGATCAGATCAAGCCGGTCGCGACCGATGATGACCTCGCCTTCCAGCACCTGAAATTGCTGCCGCAACACGATCTCTGCTGCATAGCCGAACCCGTCGAGCCGCCAGGCGCCGAACACATCCGCCGGCACGATCCAGACACTCACCGTGCTTTCGCTGCCGCGGCCGTCGAATTTTTCCGGCGCATGAAAGCGCAGCGTGCGATCCGGGGCCCAGGCAAAAAACGCGAAATCGTGGATGGCGATGCGCGAGCCCGGTTTCAGCTCGCGCAGCAGCTTGTCGCGCAACTGGTCAACGAGGCCCGGCAGCAGATAGATCGTCACCACGGTGGCGGATGCGGTGTCGGTACGCAGCACATCGCGCGTCTCGAACCGCACGCGGTCCGCCACGCCGGCCTTGCGCGCGTTCTCGTTGCTCTCCGCCACCAGCACCGGATTGAGATCGACGCCCCAGCCGCGCGCGCCAAAGTGCCGCGCCGCAAGGATGGGAATGCGGCCGTCGCCGGAACCCAGATCGAGAACCAGGTCGTCGGGGCCGACCCCTG
>JAYUHJ010000325.1:0-1621 GCA_043767065.1 Hyphomicrobiales bacterium
CCCGCGCATTGCCATCGTCATCGGCGGGCTGGGCATCGGCGCCGCCGCCACCGGAAACGCGATCTCCAAGCTGCCGCCGAGCGTGACGCTGGCGTTCGCACCTTACGGCACCGACATGCCGCGCTGGGCCGGACGCGCACGCAGCAAGGGCCATGAGCTGCTGCTGCAGCTTCCCATGGAGCCCACCGATTATCCCGACAACGATCCCGGCCCGCAGACGCTGGTCAGCGCCTTGACCACCGAGCAGAACCTCGACCGGCTGCACTGGTTGCTGTCGCGGCTGCAGGGCTATGTCGGAGTGATGAACCTGATGGGTGCGCGCTTCACCGCCAACGAAGCGGCGCTCTCGCCTATTCTACGCGACGTGGCCAAACGCGGGCTGCTCTATTTAGACGATGGCGTCGCACCGAAAAGCGTCGCCGCTCAGATCGCAGGCTCGATCCAGGCTCCCTTCCTCAAGGCCGACCTCGTGATCGATACGGCCCCGAACTGGGGCGAGATCGACGCGGCGCTCGCCAAGCTCGAAGCCATCGCCGCCGAGCGCGGCAGCGCGGTCGGCATTGCCTCGGCCTCCCCGGTCGCAATCGAGCGCATCGCGCGCTGGGCCAAAGCCGCGGAATCCCGCGGCATCAAGATCGTGCCCTTGAGCGTGCTGTACCTGCGGCCTAAGCAGCAGGGCTGAACGCTCGGCTTCAATCCGGCGCGGTCCGATGCCCCCGTACGAGAAACTGCCCTATCGCCCCTGCGTCGGCATGATGCTGATCAACCGCGCCGGGCTCGTGTTCGTCGGCCGCCGCACCGGCGGGCCCGAGCACGTGGACGCGACCCACGTGTGGCAGATGCCGCAAGGCGGCGTCGATCCCAAGGAAGACCCCTATAAGGCGGCGCTGCGCGAGCTGCACGAGGAAACCAACGTGCGCTCGGTCGAGAAGCTCGCCGAGTCCAAGGTTTGGTACGCCTACGATATTCCGCGCGCGATCGTCGGCCAGGCCTGGAAAGGCAAGTATCGCGGCCAGACGCAGAAATGGTTTGCGCTGCGCTTCATCGGCAAGGACACCGAGATCGATGTGGAGCATCCCGCCGGCGGTCACAAGCCGGAATTCGTCGAATGGCGCTGGGAGAAGATGGAGCGATTGCCCGACCTGGTCGTGCCCTTCAAGCGCAAGGTCTACGAGACAGTAGTTGAGGAATTTCGGCGTTTCAGAGTCCCGACGGCGCGCTGACGCTTCGCCTCATCGACCAATCGTATAACCGTTTACCGGCCTGCCCAAACTATGCAACCATTCGTAGTATTGGATAGGGGCGTTGCATGGGCATCGACGATCTGCTGAAGGAGTTTGATTCTTCGAAATTCCTTTTCTTCGCCCTCTTGGTCCTTCCGGGGTTCATTTCATTGCGGATTTGGTCGCTCATTGTCCCGACCGCAGATCGATTCCTAAAGGACGAGATCGGCGAGGCGATCGCCTTTGGCATCCTCAACTTTGCAATCGCCGGGCCGATATTTGTGTTGTGGAAGCCAAGCACACCTTCAACTCTCTACGTAGCCATTGTAGTGGTGCTGGTTGTACTTCCGGCCTTGTGGCCATTCTTGATCAAATGGGCAATCAATATTTTGCAGCAT
>JAYUHJ010000326.1:0-9431 GCA_043767065.1 Hyphomicrobiales bacterium
AGCAATGAGCGGAGCGGCACAAAGAATTTGAACGGTAACGAGCCGGTGGCTGCCGAAGTTTCGACCAGCGATGCCGATCAGGAATGCGATCGTGGAGACAATGCTTACGAGGTGGACAAACGCGTCGTCGGTTTTCGCGAACGCGATGATGCACCACACGCCGAGCAGTGTGACGTGCGCCGACGTGCCGATGACGTAGCGATATTCCCATGTTGCCGCCGCCTCGGTGGTTTTCACGCCTGGGCGCTCCCGAAAGTAGGCGCGGATGCCGATCACGCGCACGAGGGCGATTAGCGCGAAGGCGACCATGCAGAAGTAGAGCAGAGGTTCGTCGGTCTTCCACGCGGTGAGCAAGATCGCGAGTGAGACGGCGAGCGAACCGGTGAAGAACGTACGTGAATCCGCATACAGCGAGTCGACGACGGAAATGGAGATCTCCGCCGGCACTTCCGGACTGTGCCGCGAACGCGTGAGCCGGGACCAAGCGAGCATGCAAAACCAGGGGTCGGACGTATGGCGCCGCAGCCAGTCTCGCGAGATAGGATGAACATTTCGTTCAGTTGAAATGCGCGACTATCGAGGAAATGCGCGCTTGGCAGCGTGTTTCCATAGGCAGCGGCAAAGGCACCGCTGCCTTGTAACGTCTATTCCGGTGTCGAATTAGTGATTGCCCCGAAAATGCTATGAGCGTCTGCGCAATCATTGGTTGCGTATTGGCGTCCTACACTGCGCTTTCAGTCACGGCCGCTTTGCGGTGCACCGCGAAGATCGTCTGCGGCTTGCTCTTCCCTTTGACGTGGATCGGGTCGAGCGGCTCGAACGAGAACCTGCTCTTGTCCTTCACTCGCTCGTAGGCGCTCTCCGACACGAGCGTCTGGCGGGGCGAGGCGTGCGAGCACAGCCGCGCCGCGAGGTTCACGTGATCGCCGAGCACGGTGTAGTCCATGCGCTGCTTGCCGCCCATGGCGCCCATGATCACTTCGCCCGCGTCCACGCCGGTGCCGACATCGAGACCCCAATCGGGATGCTCGCGCCCGAGCTGCAGCATCACTTCCTGGAATGCGACGCTGCAGGCGAGCGAATTCTCGACCATGTCGTCGCCGTGAAAGACCGCCATGATCTGGTCGCCGACATACTTGTCGATATCGCCATGATGCTCGGTGACGATATCGGCCAGTTTCGCGAAATAATAATTCAGCACTTCGACCACAGTTTCAGGATCGCGCCCTTCGGAAAATGCCGTGTAGCCGCGAATATCGGCGAACAGGATCGCAACCTCGCGCCGTTCGCCGCCCAGCTTGACGCCCTCGTGGTCGGATTTCTGAATCGCCGCCATGGTGCCGCCCGACACGAATTTTGCAAGCTGAAACCGCTCGTTCAGCTGAACGATCATCGTATTGATCCGCTGGGCAAGCTCGCCGATCTCGTCGCGCGAGCGCACCCCGGTCACGCGCGCGCGAAAATTGCCCTTGCCGACCTCGATCGCAGCCTCACCGATGGAAAGAATCGGCCGGCTGATGCGGACCGCGAATACGAGCGCGCCGAGGGCCGCTACGGCGAGTCCCGCGGCGAGCCAGATGCCGAGACTCACAAGCATTTGCCCGACCGCGTAATAGGCATTGCGCTCGCTCTTTTCGACGATCACTGCCCATTGCAGCCCGCGAACGGAGGAGAATGCGCCGAGCATCACTTCACCATCGGGCCGCGTATAGCGGTCGACCGAAACGACCGAGGTGAAGGCGGCGAGCAGCGCAAGCGCCTGCTGGACGATCGCGCGATCTTTTAGATCGGCGCGGCTCTTCTCGAAGACCTGCCGGCCGGAAGCATCCACGATCACAATCGAGCCCGTGCGCTGGAACGGATTGCCGGCGATCGATTCGCGCAGCCGCGACAGATCGATCTTGGCTGAAAGCGCTGCCCGGTTGCCGGCGATCGGCGCTTGCAGCGGCAGGATTATGGTTGCGAGCCAGCCGTCGATCCCAGGAACATAGTCCACGGAAACTGCAAGCCTGCCGCCTTTTCCCACCGACTCCCAGACTGCATCGGCTGTCGCGCGCAATACGGAAAGCGGATCGATCGCCGCCTGCCGTAGCCGCTCGGTATAGCGGTCTTGCGTGACCAGGGCCGGCGTGCGTGCACCCTCGACCGTGATTTGCAGCGCCACGATGTCGGCGAGATCCACAATCCCCTGTTTCAGGAGCGCGACCTTCTCCTGCACGCCAAGCCCTTCGCCATCGATGGCATTGCGAACCAGGAAGAGCGGCGCGGTCCAGGCATGCTCGAACAATCCGTCGATCTCGCCGCTCACCTGACGGGCGACGGTGACGAGCTGGTCGTTCGCCGCGCTCTTCAATTCGTCCTGAGCGATCCGGATCAGCGATTGCCCGGCGATCAGAAGCGGGATGATGGCGATGACGATCGAAAACAGAAGCAGCTTGCTGCGCAAATTGAGCCGCAGCATGAAATCCTCCGCGACGGAATTTCCGTCAGTTTCTCTGTCGCGCGATTATACGGAACGAAGCGGTCGCCGTCCCGCAAGAAAGCCCGGTGGTATCGGTGACCGTGAGCGTGACCGGATACTCGCCGGGCGTCGCGAGCGTGTGCCGCACGCGCTCGCCGAGCTTGGCGTCGCTATCGCCGATCTGCCAGGCGAAACTGAGCGCCCGCCCATCGGGATGGCGGGAGCCGGTGGCATCGAGAAGCACCGCGTCGTTGGCCCCGCCGATCCATACTTCGCGGTCCGGCCCGGCGATCGCGACCGGCGGCGTGTTGACCGTCACTTCGACGGTGTCGGTGTGGGCTGAACAGATCGACGGCGTATCGTCGGTCACGGTCAGCTTCACCTTGTAGGTGCCGGGCTTGGCGAATGCATGGCTGGCCTTGGGGCCTTCGGCGGTGGTGCCGTCGCCGAAATCCCAGACATACTTGGTGATCTTTCCGTCCGGATCTGCCGACTTGGTGCCGTCGAATTCGACCGCATTGCCCGAGCAGACGAGACTCGGCAAGCCGGCAACCGCCTGGGGCGGCTGATTGACGTGCACGGTCCGGGTGACGTGGCGCTCGCTGTTGGGCAGACGCGTACCGTCATCGGCATAGAGCGTGAGGCCGAACTTGCCGGGTTTCTTGTAGGCGTGCGTTATATCGGCGGTCGCTGCCGTGGTGCCGTCGCCCATGATCCAGCGGAACGCCCGGATCGGCCCGTCCGGATCGCGCGAGGCGGCCGAGCGCCACGTCGTACGCTCGTCGACGCAGACCGTCTCCGGGCCGGTGACGACCGGCGCCGGCGGCGCGTTGACCCGCACCGTAATCTCTTCGGTCGCCGTGGAGTTGGGTAGGTCCGCCTCGTCGCGCACCAGGAGCTTCACTTTATATACGCCCGGCTCGCGATATTTGTGCCGGACGACGACGCCGGATGCCTTGTTGCCGTCGCCGAGGTCCCATTCATAGGCGATGAGCCCGCCATCGGGATCGCGCGAGCCGCTGCCGTCGAAAACCACGTCCTCCTCGGCCGCCACGTGCTTATCGCCGCCGGCGGCCGCGACGGGCGGCGCGTTCACGACGACGACATGACGGACAGACACCTGCTGGCAAGTCGGCGAGGTGGAATCGCTGGTGATTGTAAGACTTACCCGATAAACGCCGGCTGCCGCATACTTGTGCTTCACCTGCGCACCGGTCGCCCGCCTGCCGTCGCCGAAATCCCAGCGCCAGCCGGTGATCTTACCGTCGGCCATATAGGAGCCGGCCGCGTCGAACGAGATCTCGTCGGTGATGGGTGCAGCGGCCGGCGCCTTGATGACCGCGACCGGTCCCTCGATGATCCGCACACGCACTTCGTCGGTCGAGGTCGCGCTGCAATTGCCGACCTTCTCGCCCTGGATCGTGAGGAACGCGCGATAGTTCCCGGGCTTGTCGTAGATGTGAGTCGTCTTCTCGCCAGCGCCGAATACGCCATCGCCGAAATCCCAAAGGAAGCTGTTGACCACACCGTCGATGTCGGTGGATTTCGTTCCGTCGAACGCCACCTCGGTCTTGGCACAGGCGAGGATTTCGCGCGACCCGGCATCGGCGGCCGGCCCCTGGTCGACGCGGATCGCGATGCGCGCGGTGTGGAAATTGCGCGGGAATCCCGAATCGTCCTTCACCGTGAGCGTGACCGGATACATACCGCCCCGCCGGTAGGCTTTGGTCGGGTTGACGATCTCCGATTTCGTGCCGTCGCCGAAATCCCACAGATATCGCAGCAATCCGCCTTCGGGGTCGAACGACTTGCTGGCGTCGAACACGACGGTATCGCCGCTGCAGACGCGCTGGTTCTCGCCGGCGATCGCCACCGGCGGCCGTTTGATCTTCACCAAGATCGCGTCAGTCGCCCGAGCATTCGCAAGCTTGGTGCCATCGTCGACCGTGAGCACGACCGGATAGGTGCCGCCTTCCTTGAATGTGTACGTCACCCGCGCGCCGGTCGCCTTTTTGCCATCGCCAAAATCCCACTCATAGACCAGCGGATCGCCGTCGGCGTCGACCGACTTGGTGCCGTCGAAGGTGACTGTGAGTTCGCCGGTCTCCACGTTCTCCCCGGCTTTCGCGACCGGCGTGTGATTGATGCGGATACGCACTTCCGCGACGCCGATGGCATTGGCCGCGCCGCTGTCGTCGATCACGGTGAGCTGCGCCGTATAGATTCCCGACTTCTCAAAGCGGCGCGTGGCCTCGACTTTATCGACGGCTTCCGCAACGTCGCCGAAATTCCAGCGATAGCTCGCGATTTTTCCGTCGGAGTCGAATGAGCGGGCGCCGGAGAGCTTCACCTCATCTCCGGGCGCCGCCAGCACCTCAGGCCCGGCGACGGCGACCGGCGGCGCATTGATGAACGCCTGCATCTCGTCGAAATCGACCGCTTCCTCGTGACCGGTGTTGTCGCGGACCCGGAGCCGGACGCTGTAGGTGCCGGGTTTTGCGAAGGCGTGCTCGGCCACCGGCCCGGTGGCCGTGGTTCCGTCACGAAAGTCCCAGAAGTATTCGGTAATCCGGCCGTCGGGATCGACCGAGCGGTTGCCCTGGAACACGAGCTTCTGCCCCGGCGCACCGACCAGATCGGGCCTTGCGTCGGCGATCGGCCGCGCATTGATGATGATCTTGACGGTGTCCGTCCCGGTGTCGCGCAGCGTGCCGGAAGCATCCTTGACCGTGAGGCGGACTTCGTAAGTGGCTGGCTTGGCATAGACGTGGGTCGGCCGCGGGCCCGTGCCGGTCGTGCCGTCGCCGAAGTCCCAGTCGTAGCGGATGATCTCGTCGTCGGCGTCGGTCGAGCGGGTGCCGTCGAACTGCACGAGGCTCGCGGTGACGTGCTGCTCGGGCCCCGGACGCGCGACCGGCGGCGCGTTTACGCGTATTTCGAATTCCTCGGAATGCGTATTGCAGCGATGCCCGGAATTGTCGGTGACGATGTGAGTCACCCGGTAGCGTCCCGGCGTCTCGAACGCGCGCGCGGCCTTTTCGCCGGTGAGCACCACGCCGTCGCTGAAGCGCCATTGGTGCTGGGTGATGAACCAATCGCGCCCGATCGACATGGTTCCGTCGAACACGACTTCCTCGCGGATCGCCACCAGCTTCTTCACCTCCGATAGCGACACCGGCGGCCGCTTGACGAAGACCAGGACCGGAACCTGTGAACCGTTTCCGACCTGCGGCGCACTGTTGGTGACCTCGAGCCAGGCAACGAAACGGCCTTCGACCTGATAGTCGTGCACGGCGGTACCGCCGGTGGCGAAGGTGCCGTCGCCGAACCGCCAGCGATAGTTCAGCCGGTCGCCGTTCGGATCGGTCGAGCGCAGGGCGTTGAAGCCGATCGCGGTGCAGCTTTGCTCGGTGGCCAGCGCCACCGCCTTGGGCCGGTCCGGCGTCTTGTCGAACAGGCGGGCTGGCAATTCGATGGGGACCAGCTTGGTGCCATCGCTGATGTAATAGGTCGCGTCGTTCGGCTTTTCATCGCCGCCGCTCAGCGTGATCGCGGCTTCGGTTTCCCGCAGGTCCGGGTTCACCGTGAACTCGCTGGTGCGCCAGACGCCCTGCCCCGACGCCTCGAGCGGATATTTGCCGCCGAAGCGCTCGATTAGCTCGACCGTGCCGCCGGCCGCATCAAAATTTCCGAAGGTGAGTGAGGCTGCGTCCGGCGGGATCCAGAAGCGCAGCTCCACGTACGGGCCGCGGTCGGGCAGCCGGATCGTGGGTTGGAACGAGAACAGGCGCGCGCCTTCGGGAGCGACGTTCTCCTTGTCGCTTGTGCTCAGCTTGACGTCGAAGACGTTGCCGTCCGCCCCGGACATCGCTTCCACCACGAGGCGGAAAATGATGCGGTCGCCGACCAACTCGCCCTGCGCGGGATCGAGCGCGGTCAGTGTCATCCATTGATTGTCGTAGCGCAGGCTCGAGCCGAAAACCTGTTGTGCGATCAGCTTGCCGGCAGAGCGCTCTTCGCGGCTGAAGCGGCCCGGCTGGGCGAAGGCCGCAGCATAGGCGCCCGGCCCGCCATAGACCGCAAAGCGCGTGCTCGTGTTGGGATAGCGGCTGATCAACTCGTCGAGCCGGCCGCCGGTGTCGGGATCGAACAACCGAACGAAGAGCCGCTGCTTGGTTCCCGCCGGCACGCTCAAGTAAATCGCCTGGGCGTGAGTTGGATCGCCTTCGCTAATCGGCGCTCGCGCGCCATAGGTGATGAACAGCGGCGGCTCGTCGGCGCTCCATGCCGGCGCCGTCAGCGCCGGAAGGAGCGCGGCTGCGAGGAAGACAAGAAGCTTGTTGAATCTACGCATACACGCCCCCGCCTATCGAATCTCGAACATCTTCTTGTTGCCGGCATCGTCCTGCAATTCGACCTCGCGCAAGACCGCCAATGCCACGACCTCCGCCGGCACCACCAGCGTGCCCTCGTAACGCTTGGCGGCGCGGTTGTAGCGGAGGAAGCCGGAGAAGCTCTGCGTGCCTGCCGCGACCTTGAACGGCGCGACCTTGGCGAGGCCCGAGGCATCCTCCGCCTCGACTTCGATCGAAAGCGTCGGCCGGCCTCCGATGGTGCGCGGAATGAGCCGGGCGCTAACGAGCGCGGGCGGATCGCGATCGAGCTTCACCGTCCATTTCTCGACACGCACGTTGCCGGCCGGATCGGCCGCGACGAGCTCGATGACGTTGTCCCCGGCCGTGAGATCCAAGGTCTCCTCGAAACGGCCGTTCCGGTTGACGATCTCGCGACCATTGAGCGTGAGCCTGGCGCCGGGCTCGGTGCGGCCCTTGAACGTGAAGCGCAGCTCCGCCGTCAGGCGCACGGGAATCTCGTCGAGCAGTATATTGGGCGGGGTCTTGTCCACGCTCACCGCGAAACTCTCGGTCGTGGCGAATCCGGAGGGCGCGGTGACCGCAATCGCGAAGCGCTCTTCGGCGGCCTGCAACGGAACGTTGATGCGGAAGCGGCCGCCGCTATCGGTCGCGGCCGAGGCGCGAACGGCGCCGGCCGCGGTCTGGATGCGAATTTGCGAATTCGGCGTCGTGGTCCCGCCGATAGAAATCACATCCTCCGCGGTGAGGAAATGCCGCGGCCCGATCGTGAGAATCGAAGGGTCGAACGCGACGACCGACTGGCGGTCGGGCATGAACTCAAAATTACGCTCATGCCGCGACTCGTTACCGGCCGGGTCGATTGCAACCACGATAACCGTGTTGGTGCCGGGCGCCGCAGTGACGATCGCCTCGAAACGGCCATCGGGACGCACTTCGACCGGCCGGCCCTGTACCGTCACTACCGCACCCGGCTCGCTTTCGCCGGTCACGCGCACCATCGGGTCGCGCAGGATGACCCCGCGCTCGGGCGCCGTGACCGAAAGATAGGGCGGCGTCGTATCGATCGTGATCTTGAAGCGCCAGGTCGGGCTGCGCGCGCCGGGGAGCCCAAGATTGTCGAGCGCCGCGACGCGCCAGAAATATTCGCCCGCCGCAAGCTCCGCGGGCAGGAAATTCGGTTGATCGAGCCCGAACTTGGTCGCGACCATTCGGCCGAAACCCTGATCGGCCGCAATCTCGATCCAATAGCCATTCGCGCTGGCGACCGCGGTCCATGACAGTTGCGGCCTGCGCGCATAGACCGTCGCTTCGTTGCGTGGAGCCGCGAGCGCGGGCGCCTCGAGCACGACCATCTTGTCGCGCGGCGTCGCACCCGGCGCCACGATCGTTCCTTCGTTGCGATTGAGTGCCACAGTCTTGCCGAGCGCGGTGACTTCCACCAGCCCGTCGTCGTAATTGGCGAATTTCGCGCCGGTCGTATCCTGGCTGACCCAGAAGCTCCCCGAGTCGATGGTCGCGTTCACACGTGGGATGTCGACATTGAAGCTGGTGCGGGTATTTTTTCCGTGAGCAGCGCGTAGAAGTCGCCTTCGATCAGCGTCACCTTCGCCTCTTCGGTGCGCTTGAGCGGGTCGTAGCGCATGCGCTGGATGACGGCGTTCGAATTGGCGCTGAGGCGCAGCCGGCTCGCGTCGCGGAAAGTGATCTGCGCGGTCGAGTCGGAAAGCGTGCGGACCTTCTCTTCTTCGACCAGGATCGTCTGAATCTGCAGGTTGCGCCAAGCTAGATCCTGCGGCCTTTGGCCTTCGACATTTCCCTGGCGGTCGGTGACGAGCGCCTCGGCCGCCTTGTCGCGCAGCGCTTGCGATTTTTCCAGCGCGACCGTCGCTTCCAAGAAAGAGTCGGTGGCAAGCCCGAGTGTGCGGGTCCAGTCGCGTTGCACGCGTTTGGTCAGCGCCTCGTCGTGCAGCGCAATCGCCTTGCCGATATTGAGCGGTGCGAAAAGCTGCGCGCCGGCGAGATTTGCAGTCTGAATTTGCAGCAGCGCGTCGACCAGCGACTTGTTGGCGGTCGAGATTTCATTGGCCGGAATCCGAAGCGTGATGCCCGGACGCAACTGGGTGATGGAGTTCAGGCCGCTCGCTTGCAGGATCTCCGGCCACAGATTCGGATCGTCGAGGTAGCGCTCCGCGATCTGGCGGATCGTCTGCTCGGATTCGAGGCGGACAATGAGATAGCGGGCGTCCTGGGCCAGGACTGACGGGGCGGAAAGCAAATGGATCAACGCCGCACAAAGCGCGAGGCCTGGAATACGGATGGTCGCGGCAAGACGCGCCGCGGATCGGGCCGCCATTACTCTCTCCCGAACCCTATTCACCGTTCCGCATCCGAGGCCATGTTGACAGAAAATCACGAGCGTCTTCAAGGCCTAATGGTGCCATCGGAATGGGCGTCGATCGCCTAAAGTGCCTGGGAATTGTTCAAAGTATTGATGCAAATGGTGGGCCCGGGAGGACTCGAACCTCCAACCAGGCCGTTATGAGCGGCCGGCTCTAACCATTGAGCTACGGGCCCGATTGCGGCGGAACGTACCA
>JAYUHJ010000327.1:0-1613 GCA_043767065.1 Hyphomicrobiales bacterium
TTCGGTGATCAACCGGTACAGCCAGCCGGCCGAGCCGGTGTACCAGGTCCAGCCGCCGCGCCCGGTATGCGGTGCGACGGCATAGACGTCGGCCGCGACCACGTAAGGCTCCACTTTGTAGACGGCGGTCCTCGCCGGCGATTCGCCGTGGTGCAGGGGATTGATCATGCCGAGCAGTTCCCAGGCCCGCGCCGTTTCGCCCAGTGCGGCAAAAGCCATGGCCGCCCAGATCGCCGCGTGCGTGTATTGCCCGCCGTTCTCCCGCACCCCGGGCACGTAACCGCGGATGTAGCCCGGATCGAGCGCGGAATCGTCGAACGGCGGGTCCAGCAGCTGCACCAGCGCGTGATCCCGGCGCACCAGGCGCCGATCGAGCGCCTCCATCGCCAACCGCGAGCGGCCGTCGTCGCCGGCGCCTGAAAGCACCGACCAGCTCTGCGCGATGGAATCGATCTGGCACGCGTCGTTGCCCGCGGAGCCCAGCGGCGTGCCGTCGTCGAAGTAGGCGCGGCGGTACCAGCCGCCATCCCAGCCGTGCGCCTCGATATTGCTTCGCAGCTGCGCGGCTTCGGTGTCGCAGCGTCCGGCAAAGGCGGCGTCATTCTCCTGGCGCGCGAGCGCGGCGAACTGCGTCAGTACCTGGTAGAGGAAGAAGCCCAGCCACACGCTCTCGCCCTTGCCTTGCGGCCCGACCAGGTTCATGCCGTCGTTCCAGTCGCCGGAGCCGATCAGCGGCAGCCCGTGCGCGCCGAACCTGAGACCCCTCAGGATCGCCCGCACGCAGTGCTGGTAAAGGCTTGCGGTCTCCTGCAGGCGCAGCGGCAGGTCGAAGTAGGAATCCTCTTCTGGGTTCACGGCGCGGCCATCCAGGAACCGGGCCTGCTCCTTCAGGACGGCGTTGTCTCCGGTGCACTGGACGTAGCGGCAGACCGCCAGCGGCAGCCAGAGGTAATCGTCCGAGCACTGCGTGCGCACCCCGCGGCCCGATGGCGGGTGCCACCAGTGCTGCACGTCGCCCTCGGTGAACTGCCGGGCGGCGGCGCGCAGCAGGTGCTCACGGGTCAGCTCGCGCTTGGCGGTCACGAGGGCGAGCACGTCTTGCAGCTGATCGCGGAACCCGTACGCACCGCCCGCTTGGTAGAACGCGGACCGCGCCCAGAACCGGCACGCCAGCGTCTGGTAGATCAGCCAATGGTTCAACATGATGTCGAGCGATCGGTCCGGAGTCCGGACCTTGATCGCCCCGACTATTCCGTCCCAATGTGACCTCACCTCTTCCAATACAACGCCAAGATCAGCCGAACGATATTGACGGATCATTGAACGGGCTTCCGCTTCATTGGCCGCTTCGCCCAGGAAAACGACAAGTTCAATACTGCCGTTTGCGGGCACCTCCACCTGCGTCTGCATCGCACCGCACGGATCGAAACCGCCACCCACCCGGTTGGAGAGGCCTGCTGCCCCTGCAAGTGCGGCAGGGTCGCCAAGTCGGCCGTTGCGGCCAATGAATTCGCTGCGATCCCCAGTCCAGCTAGTCTGACGGCCGCCAAGATCAATGAATGCGACGCGTTCCTCAAAAACCGGATTCCACCGATTGCGAGCGAACATCGCAC
>JAYUHJ010000328.1:0-1612 GCA_043767065.1 Hyphomicrobiales bacterium
GAGGAGCTGGCGATCAGCAGGGCAAGCGTCAGCACATAGGGCGCCGCGCCGATCAGGTAGTAGTAGGAGCTCACGCCGACCGCCTGCAAGGCTGGGCCGAGCGCAGAGGCGCCGCCGAACAGCAGCGATACCCAGAAGCAATTTACGGGTTTCCAGCGCGCGAAGATCACCAGCGTCACCGCCATCAGGCCCTGGCCGCTGGAAAGGCCCTCGGCCCAGGTGCCCGGATATGAAAGCGACAGGAATGCGCCGGCGATGCCGGCGAACAGTCCGCCGATGCCGGTGGCGAGCGTGCGCGTCAGGTTCACCGGGTAGCCCGCCGTGCGAGCCGCCTCCGCATTGTCGCCGACCGCGCGCACGATCAGTCCCCAGCGCGTATTGGCCAGAGCCCAGCGCATCGCGAACGCGACAGCGATGCCGGCAAAGAACAGCGGGCTCACTTCCAGCGCGGAGCGTATCGCCGATACGTCGCTCCATCCGCCCAGCGACCAGACCGGCAACCGGTCCGCGCGCGGCTCGACGAACGGCTTGCCGAGGAAAAACGCGAGGCCGGTGCCGAAGATGAACAACGCGATGCCGACCGCGACATCGTTGACGCGCGGCAAGTTGCAAACCGCGGCGTGCAGCAGCCCGAACGCGGCGCCGGAACCGGCCGCCGCTGCGACGCCGATCCAGGGCGAGCCGGTCAGAAAAGACACACCGTAACCGCTCATCGCGCCCATCAGCAGCGTGCCTTCCAGACCGAGGTTTACGCGGCCGCTCTTCTCGGTGAGTGTTTCGGCGAGGCTGACGAAAAGGTACGGCGTCGAAATCCGGATCGCGCCCCCCAGCACCGCCAGCACCACGCCCCACCAGCCGATGTCGCCCGGGTTCATGCGGCCACCGAGCGGTCCTTGAACCAGTTGAACCGGCCATACAACGCGTTCGATGCCAGCACGCACAGGAAGATCATGCCCTGCAAAACCTGCGTCGCAGCATCCGGCAGGTCGAAACGCCGCTGCATCAGCCCGCCGCTGGCCGAGATGCCGCCGACGAGCACGGCGAAGAACACGATGGCGAGCGGATTCTGGCGCGCCAGGAACGCGAGCAGGATGCCACCGTAACCGAAGCCGACCGCGAGCGAACTGCTGGCCGCGCCATGAACCGCAATGATTTCCACCGCACCGGCGAGGCCCGCAGCAGCGCCGCCGAGCGCGCAGGCGACCAGCGTCAGGCGCCCGATCGGCAGCCCCACCAGTTGAGCGGCGCGTGCATTGCCGCCGAGCACGCCGACGGAGAATCCGAACACTGTGTACTTGAACAGCGCGAAGGAGAGCAGGCAGGCGACGACGCCGAACGCGAGGCCCCAATGCACACCGATGCCGGGAATGTTGCCGACCATGGTCGCCTGCGGGATCGCCCAGCTGGTGGCCTTGAGCGACACCGCCGGGTCGCGCATCGGGCCGCTGACCAGGTGATTCAACACGGCGATGGCGATGTAGTTGAGCAGCAGCGTCGATATTGTTTCGTTGACGCCGCGCAGGTGCTTGAGGGCGCCGGCGAACGCGATCCAGGCGGCACCTGCGGCCGCGCCCGCGGCGCAGATTGCGACGGTGCCGACCGACGCAGGCAG
>JAYUHJ010000329.1:0-3963 GCA_043767065.1 Hyphomicrobiales bacterium
CTCCTCAAGCGTTGCGTTGACTTCCGGGCTCTTCATGTCGCGCTCGAGCCGCGCCATGTCGAGGCCGACCTCCTTGGCGACGGCAAGCGCGCGGTCGCGTGTGATCTCGCCGCGGGCCGGCAGCAGTTTGCGGTGGAACTCGAAGTATTTTCCGCCCGGGTCCTGCATGCGCACCGCGATCGCCACGCGCGCCGTGTCGACCGAACTTTGACCGAGTACCGGGAACTCCTTCAGCACAATTTTCAGTTTCGGATCGGCCTTAATGAGATTGATTTTATCCTCCAACGCGCGCTTGCAGTAGCCGCAGTTGTAGTCGAAGAACTCGACCAGCACGATGTCGCCCTTGGGGTTGCCGATCACGACGCCGCGCGGGGAATTCTCGATTAGCGCGCGGCTCTCCTTCAGCGCTTCGCCGCGGCGCTTGTCGTCCGCCGCCTTCACCCGCTTCTCGAGCTCGGCGATGGCTTCACGCAGCACTTCCGGGTTCTTCAGGAGATATTCGCGGATCATTTTTTCGATTGCCGGCCGGTCGGTCTCCGAGATCGCGGCGGCGGGAACGGGCGTGAGCGCGAGGCCGAGGGCGGCGATCGATGCGAAGGCGAGCGTGCGGACTGGCAGGGCGGACATGCGATTCTCCGGGAAGGTCTAAATCCTAGCCGTGTACCTATCACCTCTAGGTGAACGGCCGTTTATCACCTCTGGGTGAGCTGCGGGGGCTTGAAATTGACGATGTCGTCCGACTTGAGCCAGCCCGGTGAGCCGGTGGGGAAGCGGCCCTTGGCGCGCATCGCCAGTTGGCGCGCGGTCTTGAAGTCGGCGTCGTTGAACGCGGCAAGCGCGCCCGCGAGCTCCGCGTTTGCCGTGTCGCCCTTGCGGCCATAGGCGATCGCCAGCTGCCGCCAGCCGAGCGGCGCGTTCGGCTCCTTGTCGAGTGCCTGGCGCAGGTTGCGGATCGCTTCTTCCATGCTCGCCGGATCATTGGTCTGCACCAGCGCCTGGCCGAGCATCATGCGGATGAGCGGCGAGCCGTTGGACAGCGCGACCGCTTGGCGGAGCGGGGGAACCGCTTCGCGCGCGCGGGCGCCTTCCAGGAGCGCCTGGCCCTTGAGTTCGTGGAAGTAAGGGTTTTTCGGCTGCTCGGCGATCAGCGCATCGATCTGCGAGATCGCGTTGGCCATGTTGCCGAAGCGATAGGCCGAGATCGCGCGCGCGTAGCGCGCCGGCAACGTCGCGCTGGATGAAGGATAGCGGCGCAGCACTGCTTCCGGCCGCTCCACGAAACCTGCGAGCTTGGCGCGCATCATCTCGTGGCGGTGAATGAATTGCGGCGAATCCTTCGCTTCGAAATGCGGGCTCGCGCGCGCGACATTTTCGAGCGATGCGATGCGCTCGCGCGGCATCGGATGCGACATGAGATAGGGATCCACGCGGCGCGAAATGAAGAGGCTGTCCTGGGCGAAACGCTGGAAGGTTTCAATCATCCCTCGTGCGGACTGGCCGGTGGCATTGAGAAACCCGACTGCCGCCCGGTCCGCAGCCTCTTCCTGGCTGCGCTGGTACGAAAGGATCGAGCCCATAGCCATCTGCTGCGGCAGCATCATCGCGCCGGCAGCTGCGGGTCCGATGTCGCGAGCGCCGCTGGCTGCGCCCGCGGCAACTGCGCCGAGGCCGAGCAGCATGCCGATGATCGCCGCCGTCTGCGCATTGGCGAGTTGTTCGCGCAAACGCGAGAGGTGGCCGCCGGCGATGTGACCTGTTTCGTGCGCGAGCACGCCGATGATCTGGTTCGGTGTCGTCGAGTCGTAGAGCGCGCCGATATTGACGAAGATGCGGCGGCCGTCGGCCACGAACGCGTTGAAGGTACGGTCGCCGATGAGCACGACTTCGATGTTCTGTGCGCCAAGCTTGGCCGCGCGCAGGATCGGGCGCGTGTAGTCGCGGAGCAAATCCTCGATCTCAGCGTCGCGGATCAGCGATGGCCCCGCTTGTCGCGCTGCCGGCACCTGGGCCAGGACCGTCTGCCCCTGCGCGAACAGCATCGCCGCTGCGCCGACCATGGCTGTCGCGCGCCGGAATGGCCGAGGAGAAGCAACCGGCGCTTCTCTCTCGCGATGTGGCCTGCTAGCAGTGGAAATGGGCATGGATTTGCCGGTCAAGCTAGGAGCGGGGCGGGCAGGGGTCAATGCGAGCGTTTTCACAAACCCAAGCTCTTTCACAAACCATGACCCCGCGTGGCGCCAAACGGCGCGGGAAATAAGGCGGATACGGGGCGAATATGCGCGAGCAGGTTAAGGCGGCCGCCAATATCGAAACGGCGCGCGCGTTGCTCTCGCCCTCGCGGCGGAGCGACGTGCCGCCGTTTATGGTGATGGATGTGATGGCGGCGGCGGCGCGAATCGAAGACGCCGGCGGCCGCGTCGTACACATGGAGGTGGGCCAGCCCGCGGCGTCGGCACCGGCCACCGCGATCGCGGCCGCCAAGCGCGCGCTCGAGCACGGCCGCATCGGCTACACCGAGGCGCTCGGCATTCCTTCGCTGCGCAACCGCATCGCGCGCTATTACCGGGAGCAATATGGGTTCGACCTCGATCCCGCCCGCGTCGTGGTGACGACCGGTTCGTCGGGCGGATTCATTCTGGCCTTCCTCGCGCAGTTCGAGCCCGGCGACCGGGTGGCGGTGGCTTCTCCGGGCTATCCGCCCTACCGCAACATTCTGATGGCACTCGGCTGCGAGCCGGTGACGATCGAGATTTCTGCGGCGACCCGTTGGGCGATCACGGTCGAGGCATTGTTGGAGACGCACCGCAAGACGCCGCTCAAGGGCGTGATCGTCGCGAGCCCCGCCAATCCCACCGGCACGATGATCGACGCCGACCATCTCTCGGCACTGATCCGCGCCTGCGACGACGCCGGCATCCGCTTCATCTCCGACGAAATCTATCACGGCCTCGATTACACGTTCCCGGCGGAGACCGCGGCGAAATTCTCCGAGCGCGCGCTGGTCATCAACTCGTTCTCGAAATATTTCTGCATGACCGGCTGGCGCATCGGCTGGATGGTAGTGCCCGAGGCGCTGGTGCGCGCCGTCGACCGGTTGCAGCAGAATTTGGCCATCTCCGTGCCGACGCTCAGCCAGGTCGCGGCCGAGGCAGCCTTCGACGGCCGTGACGAGATGGAAGCGGTGAAGCGCGGCTATGTGGAAAACCGGAAAATTCTGAGCGAAGGCCTGCCGCGCGCGGGGCTGGACACCTTCCTGCCCGCCGACGGCGCCTTCTATCTCTATGCCGACGTCTCGCGCTTCACCAATGACAGCTTCGATTTTGCCAAGCGCATGTTGCAGGAAACCCACGTGGCGGCGACGCCGGGCCACGACTTCGATCTCGTGAACGGCAACCAGTTCATTCGTTTCTGCTACGCCGGGTCGAACGCCGACATGCGCGAGGCCATGGAGCGGATCGGGAAGTGGCTGAAAAAGAGTTGAGGTGGGCGCTGCCTCAGCTCGATTTCGGATCGAGCCCTTCGGGCGGGAGTCCCCAGCCCTTGCGCAGCGCCGCTAGCGGCGCAGTCACGTAGGTCCAGAAATTCCAGCCCGGAGCGAAAGTATCGGTCTTGAACGAAGCACCGGCGGCCCAGGCGCGCCAGAATTCCTTGGGGTCGAGCGCGTTCTTCACCCCGCCCGCGACTTCGTTGAGCTGCATGTTGAGTTGCCAGGTGAAGATCACCGGCAGGATATGCCCGGCCATCGGATTTTTCGGGTGCATCGCGGCGGTAAAGGTCGAGACCAGAATTTCGCCGCGCGGCGTGGTGTCGTAGCCCGAAAGTACATGCGCTGAATCGTGCGGGATCGCGAACGCCGCGTTCAGCGCCTTGGCCTCGCCCGGGAACGGATATTTGTTCTGCTTGAAGTGCGTGTAGTAGGCCAGACCGAACGTGTCCGGGCCGAGCCGGCCCAGCGCCTCGAAC
>JAYUHJ010000330.1:0-1609 GCA_043767065.1 Hyphomicrobiales bacterium
TCGTGGCGCCGCCCGATGGCTCGATGAGCGAATACATGGCGTCGCTGCGGAAATTGCGGGCGCGGCCGGAGCGGCTCTATCTCCCCGGTCACGGCGGGCCGGTGCGCGACGCGCCCGCCTTCGTCGAGCGTTACATCGAGCACCGGGCGGCGCGCGAGACCGCGATCCTGCGGGTGCTTTCACGCGGCGAGACCGACATTCCGAGCCTGGTGCGGGCGATCTATATCGGGCTCGATCCGCGCTTGAGCGGCGCCGCCGGCCTCTCGGTGCTCGCGCATCTGGAGGATCTGGTCGCGCGCGGCGCGGTCATGACCGAGGGTCAGCCTTCAGTCGGCGGGCGCTATCGCCTCAGCGCGAAGCCCGGCGGCGAGCGTCGCTGAAGTCGGCGAAAAAGCGCACGACACGGCGCGCATTGGAGCCGAAATCGCGGCTGCCATAGCGCGAGGCCGAGCGCATGTCGACCCGCACACCGTTCGGCGTCGTACGCACGCGGATGGAAACGTCATAGCGGAAGCCCATGATCAGCGACTGGGCTACCGCCTCGATACGACCGTCGCGCTCGCCGCCGCGCGGCGACACGGAATCGAGCACGCGCCAGCGGTTCGCCTCGACGATCTGGAGCGCAAGGTTGAACATTTCGTCGGCATTAGCCTCTACCTCGAAGGCCTTTACCGCGGGATAGGCAGCGCGCTGAAGCGTGGCGGCCTCGCGGCCGGGATAGACCACAGGATTGGCGCCGCGCGCGCGTGCGGACGCGATGGCTTGGAATCCGGGTGGATCGTTCACGTCGGTGGAGATATCGCTGATCGCGGGCAGCCATGCGCCGCGCACGATCTCGAAAGCAGGAACGCCGAGAACGAGGGCTCCGATGGCACAAGCTATCAGCGCCCGATCCAAGCCGCGCAGGCCCTCGTTCCAGATCACGATGAAAGCGAGGCCCGCCACCAGGACGCCGAGCAGCGCGACCGCCAAACCGGCCAACAAGATCGCGTAGGCGACCTCGTATTCGACCAAACCGAAGCGGTGCATGCCGATGGCGAGCAACACCACCGGCAGCGAAAAGCCTGCGATGCGGCGGCTCAGAATGGCGAGCCGCGATACGCGCACTTCGGTATAGAGCTGACGGCGGATCATTGCGGGATTCGGTCCATCCAAAACATGCCCCGGATGCGGCGCAGCATGAAGTGATGCGCCGCTGATCCGGGGCCATCGAACGAAAGGCAACCGCCCCTGGATCCCGGGTCTGCAGCGCACTGCTGCGCGCTGCGCTTCGCCCGGGAAACGGTGAGCTATTCCGCGGCGGTCGGCAAGCGATAGTCGCGGAATTGATCGCGCAGCGTCATCTTCTGGATCTTGCCGGTCGCGGTGTGCGGGATTTCGTCCACGAACACCACGTCGTCGGGCATCCACCATTTGGCGATCTTGCCGTCGAGGAACTTCAGGATATCGCTCTTGGACGGCTTCTTGCCCGGCTTGGCGATGATGATGAGCAGCGGGCGCTCGTCCCATTTCGGGTGCATGATGCCGATCACCGCCGCTTCGGCCACGTCTGGATGTCCGATCGCGAGGTTCTCCAGATCGATCGATGAAATCCACTCACCGCCCGACT
>JAYUHJ010000331.1:0-3955 GCA_043767065.1 Hyphomicrobiales bacterium
ACCGGGGCCGGTGCTCTCGACGTTTCAAAGCGCCGTGTTCGGGGTGCTGATCCTGCTTCTCTATGGCGTCTTCCTCAGCGTGCAGACCGTGCGCCATCCTTATTATTTCAAGCAGCCGGTGGTGAAGCGTGCGCGCAAGGCGCGCGAAGCGGCGGCGACCGCGCCGTCCGGGCAGGCCGCCCTGTTCCATGCCGGCATTCTGGTGCTGACCCTAGTGCCGGTCGTGTATCTCACCGAGGCGCTCGCATCGCTCACCGGCATCGGCCTTCGCGCTGTCAGTGCGCCGGCTGCTCTAGCCGGCGTCATCATCGCCGTCCTCGTGCTTTCTCCTGAAGGCATGGGGGCGCTGCGCGCCAGCTCTAACAATGAACTGCAGCGTGCAATCAACATTTCGTTCGGCTCGGCGCTCGCCACGGTGGGGCTGACGATCCCGGCAATCCTGGCGATCAGCGTCTGGCGGGGCGCCGGGATCACCCTCGGCCTCGCCAACGAGGAGACGCTGCTTCTGGTGCTCACGTTCCTGGTGACGGCCTTCACCTTCGGCGGCGCCCATACCAACGTGCTGATGGGGGCGGTGCACCTGGTGCTGTTCCTGGCCTTCCTCGCCCTGATCTTCGACCCGTAACGAAAGCCGGCGCCGGCGCGTAGATTGAGTCGCACGCCATGTTGAATTGTCGTGATCGGGCGGGCGGTGTAGCAACCACGGCAACGAACGGCCCAAGGAAACGCCTTAAGGAGACGAGCATGGCGATCTTGAACAAACGCGGCTGGGAAATCCCGGAGTCGCAGGCGACTCCCGAGCACATTTTCATGTCCCGCCGCTCCCTGATCCGTGGCGCCGCCACCATCGCCGCCACCATCGCCGCCTCTGCCGCGCTGCCCGGCGCCGCCCTCGCCGAGAACGATCCGACCGCCGCGCTCTATCCCGCCAAGAAGAACGAGAAATACGTGCTCGACCGGGCGATCACGCCCGAGGCGCGCTCCAGCAACTATAACAATTTCTACGAGTTCGGTTTCGACAAGGCCATCGCCAGCCGCGCCCAGGCGCTGAAGCTGCGGCCCTGGACAGTCAAGTTCGACGGCATGGTCGAAAAGGAAAAGACCGTCGGCATCGACGACCTGATCGCCGCCATGCCGCTCGAGGAGCGGCTCTACCGCATGCGCTGCGTCGAGGCCTGGTCCATGGCCGTGCCGTGGTCGGGTTTCCCGATGTCGAAGCTCGTGGAATTCGCCAAGCCGCTCTCGGGCGTCAAGTACGTGCGCATGGAGACGTTCCTCGATACAAGCGTCGCGCCGATGCAGAAACAGTTCTGGTATCCGTGGCCCTATGTCGAGGGTGTCACCATCGAAGAGGCCATGAACGAGATGGCCTTCATGGTCACCGGCGTCTACGGCAAGCCGCTCCTGAAGCAATTCGGCGCGCCGATCCGCCTGGTGCTGCCGTGGAAATACGGCTTCAAGGGGATCAAGTCGATCGTGCGCGTGAGCTTCGTGGCGCAACGGCCGAAGAGCTATTGGGAAGTGGCGCAGGGCTCCGAGTACGGCTTTTGGGCCAACGTCAATCCACAGGTCTCGCATCCGCGCTGGAGCCAGGCCACCGAGGAAGACATCGGCACCGGCCAGCGCCGCCCGACGCAGCTGTTCAACGGCTACGGTGAATACGTCGCCGGCCTCTACAAGGACCTGCAGGCCGAGAAGCTTTATATGTGACTGCGCTTTGCCGTCATCCTTCGAGGCTAGCGGCCCCAGACCATGTCCGGGGCCGCTCGCATCTCAGGATGACGTGCGCTCCTACGCCGTGTTCGTGAGCGGCTGATATGGTATAATATCAATCATGGTGAAAACCCTCGAAGACATGATCAAGAAGGCCGAGAACTGGCCACGCGAGGACCAAGAGGAACTCGCGGAGTTCGCGCGCGAAATAGAGGCGCGGCGCACGGGCGTCTATGTCATGTCCGACGCGGAGCGCGCGGCCGTGCGTGAAGGACTGGCGCAAGCCGACCGAGGCGAGTTCGTCCCTGATGATGTCGTGGCGAAGGCTGACAAGCGCCACGATCTATGAGGGTTCGGTACGCCCCTCGCGCGTTCGCGGATCGCGAACAAATCTTCGACTATCTACGCAAGCGCTCGCCGAGCGGCGCGCGCAACGTGATGGCGAGCATCCGCGCAGCGGTGGCGCAGCTCGGCGAACAACCGCACAGCGGATACTCCACGGACGTCCCTGACGTGCGGGTCAAATTCATCGGCCGGTATCCGTACAAGATTTTCTACCGAGTGCGCGACGATACCGTGGAGATCATCCACATACGCCACACTGCGCGCCGGCCTTGGCAGGGTGGCGACTAGAGCGCAGCTTCGACAGGGTAGGGCTCAGCAGAGCCAAATCTAGTGTCGGACAATATCTGTTTTGCGATGTTCGATGCTTCTGCCGTTGCATTTCAAGCTGCAACGGTCACCTGATCTCATAGCGCTGGCCGAACATGTTGCTCAGATACATGACCCTGCCGTCGTTCGAGATCCAATCGCAGCGGCGGCCGCCTTTTCCACTGAACGTGACGCATATCTGGCCGTGGCTGATCGCGTAGCGGCCCTTCCACACCTTGCCCGTCTTGAAGGGCACGTACGTGTAGCTGCCGTCACGTCCGTAAGTCGCTCTGCCGTCGTCGCCTACGCGCACGGTCTTGCCGATCACGCGTTGCTCGATTTGCGCCGCGGAGTCGAATTGCTGTGCCACTGCGGGGAAAGTAATGCTTCCGCAAAAAATACCCAGAACGACAGTCCATCCCCGCATGGTTATCTTCCCTCTGCAACCCACGATCATCGTGATGCCTGGTTTCCCGCTCGTCAAGGCGACCCTTGCGAGGCGGCCTGATGGCCGGCCTCAACCTGCGCGGCCTCACGCGGGCAGATCGGCTCACATTCAAAAAAAGAAAAAAGCCGGGCTCTCGGGGGAGGATGAGAGGCCCGGCTTGTGAGCCGCCGCGGGGGGCGGCGGCTCGATCCGAAGGGAGTTCCCGCGGGGGGGGCGGGACTGCTTCAATACGTATTTTCGTACTCGCAGCCGAGAAAACAACGCACGCGCCGGCATGTCAGGCATGCGGCGTGCGCAGACCTCGCAGCTTCACGAATGCGTGTGGCGCATGCCCGGCGGGCGCGGCTTCAGTATTGCCAGCGTTGCGTCTTCGAGATCAGAAAATCGCGAAATACCTGGACGCGCACCAGCGAGCGCATTTCCTCCGGATACACGAAATAGGCGTCGAGCTGCGGCGCTTCGCGATCGGGGAACAGCCGCACCAGCCCGGACTCCTCGGCCAGGTAGTCCGGCAGCGTGCCGATGCCGACGCCGTTGCGCACCGCTTCCTTCAGTCCCATCACGTTGGTGACCGAGAACGCGGCCTCGCGCGGCTTGCCATCGGGCCGGCCGGCCTCGCGCAGCCAGTTCAGCCCCTCATAGAAGCTCGGGATTTGCCCGCCCAGCAGCAGGACGCGATGCTTGTCGAGATCCTCGACCATGCGCGGATGGCCGTGGTTCTTCAGGTACACCGGCGATGCATAGGCGTGGAAATGCATGGTGAAGAGCTTGCGCTGGATCAGGTCCGGCTGCAGCGGCTGGCGCAGACGGATCGCCACGTCCGCCGCGCGCATGGAAAGGTCGAGCTCCTCGTCGGACAGCATCAGCGTGACGCGGATTTCTGGATAGAGATCGAGAAACTCGCCGATCCGCGGCGACAGCCAATAGCTGCCGAGTCCCACGGCGGTGGTCACGCGCAGCTCGCCGTTCGGCTTGTCCTGGCTGTCGCCGAGCTTGGCGCGCGTCGCCTCCAGCTTCATGAATACTTCATGCGCGGTGCGGAACAGCAGATCGCCTTGCTCGGTCAGGATCAGCCCGCGCGCGTGGCGGTGGAACAGCGGAACTTTGAGTTCCTGCTCGAGCGCTGAAACCTGGCGGCTCACC
>JAYUHJ010000332.1:0-9382 GCA_043767065.1 Hyphomicrobiales bacterium
AACGCTTCTTCGCCTATTCATCGGTCGAGCACATGGGCATCATCGCCTTCGCCTTCGGCATCGGCGGTCCGATCGCGAATTTCGCCGGCCTGCTGCACATGACCATGCATTCGCTCACCAAGTCCGCGATCTTCTTCGCCGTGGGCCGCATTGCCCAGGTGCGCGGCACGCAGCGGATTGCGGATATTCACGGGCTCTCGGTGAGCAACCCGGGTCTCGCTGTCGCGTTCGCGCTCGCGGTGCTGGCGATCGCGGGCCTGCCGCCGTTCGGTATTTTCAAAAGCGAGTTCCTGATCGCGACTTCGACCTTCGCGCGCGAGCCGTTCCTCGCGATCCTGTTCGGCTTCGGCCTCTTGGTCGGCTTCGGCGCGCTGATCTTGCGTCTGCAAGACATGCTGTTCGGCGATCCCGGCGACGCATCGCATCCCGCCACCGCCACGCTGGTTCCGGTCTATGTGCATCTACTGATCGTTCTAGTCGCCGGAGTATGGATTCCTCCGTTCGTTGTCCGCTGGTTCGAAGACGTCGCGCGGATTTTGGGCTAGCGCCATGGCCAGACGTTCACGCAAATCATCGAAATACTTCGGCGCCGCACCGCGCAGCTGGCCGCGCCGCGTCGTTGATGCGAGAGCGTGGGTCGCGCAGGCCGAGGCGCTCGGCCGCGGTGAGGGGGATCTGGTGGCGCTGTTCGGCGAGGCCGACCGCGTGCATATGGCCGTGCGCAATACTGCCGGACCGCAGATTCTTACGCTCGCGGTCAATGACGGCCGCTTCCCCTCGGTCGGCTCCCGGCACGCGCCCGCGATCCGGCTCGAGCGCGCGATCCGCGATCTGTTCGGCCACGAGCCCATCGGCCTCGCCGATACGCGTCCGTGGCTCGATCACGGCGCCTGGCCGCTCGCCGCACCGCTATCGAAGCGCCGCCTTGCCGCGGCCCCTCGCTCGCCGACCGCATACAAGTTCCTGCCAGTCGAAGGCGAGGATCTGCATCAGATACCGGTAGGACCCGTGCATGCCGGCATCATCGAGCCCGGCCATTTCCGCTTCACCGCCAACGGCGAAACGGTCGTGCGGCTCGAAGAGCGGCTCGGCTATGTGCACAAGGGCGTCGAGTGGTTGATGCAGGGCGCGACCGTCGAGCGCGCCGCGACGCTCGTTGGCCGTGTTTCCGGCGACTCCACGGTCGCCTACGCTTTTGCCTTCGCGCTCGCGGTCGAGACGGCGCTGCGCATCGAGGTGCCGGTGCGCGCCGTGTATCTGCGCGCACTCATGGCCGAGCTCGAGCGCATCGCCAATCATCTCGGCGACTTCGGCGCCGTGTGCAACGACGCCACCTTCGTTCTGATCCATGCCCATTGCGGCATCTTGCGCGAGGAGGTGCTGCAGGCATCGGACGCCGCCTTCGGCCATCGCCTGATGTGCGATTGCATCGTGCCGGGTGGCGTCGCCGCCGATATCTCGGCGGAGAACATCCGCCGGCTGAGGGCGCTCATGGAATCGATTGGGCCGAACTTCCGGGAGCTGGTCACGATCTACGACGATACGCCCTCGCTGCAGGATCGAACCGTCACGACCGGCGCCGTGTCGGCCGATCTGGTGCGCCGCTTCGCCGCCGGCGGCTATATCGGCCGCGCCAGCGCGCGCGATTTCGATACGCGGCGCGATCTCGCTTATGCGCCCTACGACAAGTTCGCGATCGAAGTGCCCACCCTGCAAGTCGGCGATGTGGATGCGCGCCTGCGCATCCGGCTCCTGGAGATCGAGGAGAGCCTCAAGCTCGTCCGCCGCATTCTCGAGGCCTTGCCGCGCGGTCCGGTCCGCGCGCCGATGCGTGCCGTCAAGGGCGAGCAGGAAGGGGTCGGAATGGTCGAGGGCTTCCGCGGCGACGTCTTCGTCTATGTACGTCTGGCGGCCGACGGCACGGTCGCGCGCTGCCACCCGCGCGATCCATCCTGGTTTCAGTGGCCGCTCCTGGAAGTCGCGGTCAAGGACAACATCGTCGCCGATTTCCCGCTCTGCAATAAATCCTTCAACTGTTCCTATTCGGGGCACGATCTCTGATGCGCTCGCTGCTGTTCAAATCGCTCGCCAAGGAGCCGGTGACCATCGACGGCCCGGGCGCCGACGCGCGCGCGGCGAAGGAACTGGCGAGCACTTTGGACGATCTCGCGCGCCGGGTGCTCGGCCGCTCGCTGGTGATCCGCGAGATCGACGCCGGTTCCTGCAACGGCTGCGAGCTGGAAATCCACGCGCTCAACAATCCGGTCTATGACCTGGAGCGCCTGGGCCTGAAGTTCGCAGCGTCGCCGCGCCACGCCGACGTGCTGCTCGTCACCGGTCCCGTCACCCACAACATGCGCATGGCGCTGGAGCGCACCTGGCGCGCGACGCCCGATCCGAAATGGGTGGTGGCGCTCGGCGATTGCGCCTGTTCGGGCGGCGTCTTCGCCGGGAGCTACGCCTGTGTCGGGCCGGTGAGCGCCGTGGTTCCGGTCGACCTGCATATTACCGGCTGCCCGCCGCGACCGGTCGAAATTCTGAAAGGTCTGGTGGCGTTGCTTGATGCCGCATCGCGCAGTGGCGCGAGCAGCAAGAGTTAGCCGCAATGAGGCTGGCACCCCGACGCCGGATCGGGTAGCAACCCATTATGCACCGCCGCTTCCGCTCCATTGTTGCGCTATGTGCCGCTTACGCCTTGGTGTTTGCGGCGCTTATTGGCGCGCTCGGCACCGCCCGTGCCGCGATCCCCGATGGCTTCCAGCTCTGCATCGCCGCGAACGCGAACGGCGAACCGGTACCGGTTCAGGCCAAGCACGAGCTCTGTTGTGTTCTCGCGTGCGGTGCTGGCGGACCGCCGGTGCTGGCGCGCGGCTCAATCGTGCCGCTCGCGAACTCTCTTGCTCGCGATGTGTCTGTCCCGGCCCTTACGCCGCTGCTCGGTCAATACGAGCGGCTGTCTTCGGCTGCGCCGCGCGGGCCTCCGTTACGCGCCTGATCCCGCTTTATCGTTCTCATCAATCGGATCGGAGCCGCCGCTCGGCGGCGTGCTCTCACGCAATGGAGACAATCATGCGTTTTCCCTCAAGGCTGATCCTCGCCGCCGCGTTCGCGTCTATCGCAGCTTTCGTTTCGGCCCACGACTATACCAAGGGCTCGCTCAAGATCGACCGTCCCTGGTCGCGGGCGACGCCGCACGGCGCGCAAGTCGCTGGCGGCTATCTCGTGATCGAGAACAGGGGTGCCGACGCCGACCGGCTGGTGAGCGCCACCAGCGAGATCGCCGGTCGCGTCGAAATTCACGAGATGACTGTGCAGGACGGAATCATGAAGATGCGTCCGCTGCCCCGCGGTCTCGAAATCAAGCCCGGCGCGGCCGCCAAGCTCGAGCCCGGCGGGTTTCATGTCATGTTCATGAACTTGAAGCGCCCGCTCAAGCAGGGCGAGAAATTCAAGGGCATGCTCGTGTTCGAAAAGGCCGGCACGCTCGAAGTCGAGTTCACGGTCGAGGCCATGGGTGCGAGCCCCGCCCACGGGCATTAGTGACAAGCGCTTCAAGTTTGCCCAGTCAGCGGGACGTAACTTAGTGCCATTCGATCCGGGTCCGGCGCGGAACGGTTCCTGCGCCGGACCATTTCCGCGCCCGTGCAGGGGCCATGGCCGCGATAGATAACGATTGGTTAACTCTGGCCCGCGATGCTCGGCCCGCCGCCCGACTCGGTCGGCAAGGCAGGGACGAGACATGTTGCGGATTCAAGACCTGCCGATCCGGGCGCGCATCCTCGGCGGCTTCGTTGCAGTGGTCGCGGTCGCCGGCATCGCGGTTGCCGCCGGACTCTACGGTCTCTCCGGGCTGCAGAAGGACGCGCTCGCCCTGCGCGAAACTTCTGCGACCGCTCTGTTCGCCAACCGCCTCGACGCCGACATGGCCAAAGCGCTCGTCGGCGCCCGCCAATATATGGACACCCGCACCGAGCAGGCGCTGTTCCGCGCGCATCATTTCCTCGATCGCTCGAAAGAATGGGTCGAGACGCTGAAAAAGCGCAGTAGTATCGGCAATGAGAACGAGCTCGTGCTCAAGGTCGATGCGGCGATTGTTCGCTATGAACAGAGCGCCGAAAAAGTTTTTCAGCTGATGCGCGATCGCGACAAGTTGATGACCGAGATCGTCGAGCAACTCGGCACGCAGATCGTGGGCGAGCTCTTCAGCGTGAGCAATCGTGCGGCCGAGCGCTACAATCATACGGTCGTCATGGTTGTGACCGATGCGCAAGGGCAGTTTCCGGTGCTCAGCACCATGGCCTACCGCTATCTGTTCCGCGAATCCGAAGAGGATACGGCGCGCATCGCCACTGAGCTCGATCGGCTCGATCAGAATATCCTGAAAATGGGCGAGGGACTTCCGGAAGTCGAGCGCGAATCGACCATGAGCAGGATTCGTGACGCGTTGAAGCGCTACCGGGACGGAATGAGTCAACTGAGCGAGATCGGCCGCTCCATCTCGAACTTGCGCGACAAGGAATTCGAACAGATCAGCACCGAGGTCTCCGAAGCGCTACGCGAGCTTGAGCGCCTGAATACGACGCGTCAGGCCGCGGTCGCTGCGCGAACCGAGCGGACGGCAACTTCGACCACCTCGACGATGATTCTGGCTGCCATATTCTCCCTGCTCACCGGCCTCACGCTTGGGCTCCTGGTGACCGGCGGGATCAGTCGGCCGATTCTGGCGCTGTCGCGCACGATGCGGAAGCTGGCCGAGGGCGATATCTCGGTGGATCTAAAGGACACCGATCGGAAGGACGAGATCGGCGAAATGTCGCGTGCCGTCGCCGTCTTCCGCGACAATATGATCGAGCGCGGCCGGCTCGAGGAAACCAGCCGCGGGGACCGCCAGACGCGCGAGCGCCGCGCGCGGCGGGTCGACGAGTTGATGACGGCGTTTCGCTCGTCGGTCCAGGAAGCGCTCGGCTCGGTCGGCGCCGACAGCGAGCGCATGGAAAAGACCGCGCGCAGCCTCGCCGACACCGCGACCGAGGCCGATCGCCAGGCGCTTGCAGCCTCCAGCGCCTCCCAGCAGACCACGAGCAACGTGCAGACGGTCGCCAGCGCCGCCGACGAGCTCGCTGCCTCCGTGAGCGAGATCGGCCGCCTGATCGAATCGGCTAACGACCACGTACGCCGTGCGACCGAGATGACCCAGGTTGGAACCAAACGCATCGAGGATCTTTCGCAGGCGGCGCAGAAAATCGGCGAGGTGGTGAGCCTGATCCAGGAGATCGCGGCGCAAACCAATCTTCTGGCCCTCAACGCGACGATCGAGGCCGCGCGCGCCGGCGACGCCGGCCGCGGTTTCGCCGTGGTGGCGACCGAGGTGAAATCGCTCGCCGAGCAGACCGCGCGCGCCACCGGCGACATCGGGCTGCAGGTATCGGGCATCCAGAAGGCGACCGACGAAGCCGTGGTCGCGATCGGCGAGATCGCCCAGGCCATGAACGAAGTCAACGGCTTCGCTAGTGCTGTCGCTGCAGCGGTCGAGGAGCAGAACGCCGCCACCCACGAGATCTCGCGCAACGTCCAGCACGCAGCCGCCGGCAGCGAGGATCTGACCCATAATGTGTCCGGCGTTACCCGCGCCATCGGCGAGACCAGCCAATCGGCGAACCACGTGTTCGAGGCTTCGCAGAATCTCGGCCGCCAGGCGCAAATCCTGAGCCGCTCCGTCGAGCGCTTCCTCGCCGATGTCGCCGCGGCCTGACCGGCTGTACTGCACTCCTTCCAGATAGTTGAACTTGCGCGGGCAAAAATGCTAGCGCACGCCAAGTTTCGTTTTGTCGAAAGCGGCCGATCGTATATTCATACCTCATGTATATTGATGAGGCGACCGCCCGATCGAAGCGCGGTTTCGGTCCATGAGCGCCATCACGCTGAGCAACGCCTTCCTGCTGGTCGGCGCCGCGCTGGTGGTGGTCGGCGTGTTTTCGAGTCTGATCGCCTCGCGCTTCGGCGCACCGCTGCTGCTCGTCTTCTTGATTATCGGCATGCTTGCCGGGGAGGAGGGGCCGGGCGGCATCAAGTTCGACGACTACCAGCTCACCTATCTCGTAGGCTCCGGCGCGCTTGCGGTGATCCTGTTCGACGGCGGGCTGCGCACGCGCTTCGCGAGGTTCCGCGGCACTCTCTTTCCTGCGCTCATGCTTGCGACTTTTGGCGTTTTCATTACCGCGCTGATCGTCGGTGTCGCCGCCTGGGCGGTGCTCGGGGTCGGCCTGCTCGGCGGCGTTCTCGTGGGCGTAATCGTGTCCTCCACCGACGCCGCGGCGGTGTTCTTTCTCATTCGCGCCCACGGACTTCAGCTCAAGCGCCGGCTCGCAGCGACACTGGAGATCGAATCCGGCA
This sequence comes from Hyphomicrobiales bacterium, assembly GCA_043767065.1. GTDB lineage: Bacteria > Pseudomonadota > Alphaproteobacteria > Rhizobiales > Xanthobacteraceae > JAHFPN01. The sequence continues at coordinate 6,394 of JAYUHJ010000332.1, forward strand.
CCAACGACCCAGTCGCCGTGTTCCTGACCGTGGTGTTTGTCAGTCTCTTGCTCGCGAGTGGCCGGGTGTCCGGCTGGCAGATCGCGATCGATCTGGCGCGCGAAGCGATTGTCGGCGTCGTACTCGGCGTTGCGGGTGGCCTCGCGCTGGTGTGGAGCCTCAACCGTGTGACGCTTCCCGGCGGGCTGCACCCGCTGTTCGTCGTCGCTTCGGCGGTGTTCATCTACGCGTTCGCTGCGATTTTGGGCGGCTCGGGCTTCCTCGCCGTCTATCTCGCCGGCCTGGTCGTCGGAAATCGGCCGGTGCGCGCATTCGCCTCGATTACGAGCTTCCATGACACCGTAACTTGGTTGTGCCAGCTCGTGATGTTCATGCTGCTCGGGCTCCTGGTGACGCCAACCAAGGTTCTTCCCGTGCTGGTGCCTGCTTTGATTGTCGCGCTGGTGCTGATTTTCATCGCGCGCCCGGTCGCGGTCTGGCTTTGTCTCGCACCGTTCAATTTCTCATCGGCGGAAAAGACCTTCATCTCCTGGGTCGGCCTGCGTGGCGCCGTCTCGATTTTCCTCGCCGCCATCCCGACGCTTTCGAATGTCCCGGGCGCTGAAATCTATTTCAACGTCGCGTTCGTGGCGGTGTTCGTGTCGCTCGCGCTGCAGGGCTGGACCGTCGAGTTCGCCGCGCGCCGGCTCGATGTTGCGCTGCCGGACGCGGCCCCGGAAGTGAAACGCATCGAGATCGATCTGCCTGGCCAGCTCGACGACGAGCTGGTCGGCTATCCGGTGGTTGCCGGGAGCCCGGCGCTGAGCCACGGCACGGTGCCGACCTGGGCGCGGCCGCTCCTGATCGTGCGTGACGAGCACATCCTGTCGCCGGCCGAGGCCGGCGTATTGCGGGTCGGCGATTACGGTTATTTCCTCGCGCCGCCGCACCGCGTGGCGCGCCTCGACCGATTGTTCGCGGTAGCCGAGGGTCCGGCGGATCGGGAAGTGGCGACCGCCTTCCCGTTCAAGGGCGATATCCGCGTCGGTACGATCGCCGAGATGTACGGTCTCGAAATTCCCGCGACCGAGCGCGATCTTTCCATCGCCGATCTGTTCACTGACCGTTTCGACGAGGATTTGCGTATCGGCCGCCGCATCGATCTCGGCCCCGCTGCGCTATTCGTGCGCGAAATGGACGGCGACCGAGTGACACTCGCGGGCCTTGAGTTCTTGGTTGCCGACGAACCGGCGCTCGCGTTCCCGCCTGTCGCGCTGCGGCGCTTGTTCGCGCCGCCGCAATGGCTCTCCCGCTTCACCGCGCGCCGCAAGGCGCGCGACCGGGAAGGGCAGGGCTGATGAGCGGCCTCTGGCGCGCTTGGAAGGTCTGCGGCATGGTCGTCGCCCATTCGATCGGGAGCTGACCGTGGCTTTGCTCTTTCGAGGCGGCAAGGGGAGAGCCGCGCCGGACGCGACGCGCGAGCTGGCGCGGCGCGTGCGTGCGCTGCTCGAACTTCCCGACGAGGCCACAGTTTCAGTCACCGAGTTCGCCTGTGGCGATCCGGCCTGCGGCGGCGCCGAAACCGCGATCATCGTGATGCGTCCGGGCCGCCGCACCGAGCACGTGAAGCTCCTGATGCCGGTAGCCTCGGTCGGTGATGACGCGCTGAGATCGGCGCTTGCGCCGCTCGCACATTCCCCGACGGTTACACCATGAATCCGGTGTTCGCCGGTCTGCAAACCTCCGTCTTCGAGGTGATGTCGGGGCTCGCGCGCGAGCATAACGCCATCAATCTCGGCCAGGGTTTCCCCGACGATCCGGGCCCCGAGGATGTGCGCAAGAAGGCGGCCGAAGCGGTTATTTCCGGCTGGAACCAATATCCGCCGATGCTCGGCCTGCCGGAACTGCGCCGCGCGGTCGCCGCGCACTATCGCCACTGGCAGGGGCCCCCTTGAAGGGGGAGGGTTGGGTGGGGGTCGTCGACGCAGGCGCTGCCGGGCTTGTCGCGGCGGACGCGATTTCCAACAGCAACACCAGCGTACCCTGGGCAACTTTATCGCCGACTTTCACCTTCACCTCCGTGACCGTGCCAGCGGCCGGCGACGGCACGTCCATGGTCGCCTTGTCGGATTCGAGCGTCACGATGGAATCTTCGGCCTTCACCACGTCGCCGGGTTTGACCAGCACGTCGATGACCGGCACGGCCTCGAAGTCGCCGATGTCGGGAATTTTAACTTCGATAATTTCTGGCATTGGCCTTAGCGTTTCTTGGTTTTCTTGGCCGGTTTACGCGCCACGGGCGTGCGCGCCGGTTTTTTCTTACGCGCCGGCGCGGCCGTCTTCGGTGTCGGCGCTGATTCGCCTAAAAGCTGGCTCAGATACGTGACAAAGCGCGCACCCACGGCACCGTCCACGACGCGGTGATCGTAGGACAGGGACAGCGGCAGCATCAGGCGTGGCGCAAAGGCCTTGCCGTTCCACAGGGGTCTCATTTCGGATCTCGATACGCCCAGAATCGCCACTTCCGGGGCGTTGATGATCGGCGTGAATTGGCTGCCGCCGATGCCGCCGAGACTCGAAATGGTGAAACATCCCCCCTGCATCTCGGCCGGCGAGAGCCGGCCGTCACGCGCTTTCATGGCGAGCTCCGCGGCGTGGCGTGCGATCTCCAGCACCGATTTGCGGTCGGCATCGCGGATCACCGGCACCACCAGGCCGTTGGGCGTGTCGGCGGCAAAACCGATGTGGTAGTAGTGCTTGATCACCAGGTTGTCGCCGTCGAGCGAGCTGTTGACCTGCGGATATTTCTTGAGCGCGTCCACCACCGCCTTGATCAGAAACGCGAGGATCGTGACCTTGATGCCGAGCTTTTCGTTCTGCCGGTTCAGCGCGACGCGATAGGCCTCGAGCGCGGTGATGTCGGCCTCGTCGAACTGCGTGACGTGCGGAATCATCACCCAGTTGCGCGCCAGGTTGGCGCCGGAAATCTTGTTGATGCGCGACAGCGGCT
>JAYUHJ010000333.1:0-9378 GCA_043767065.1 Hyphomicrobiales bacterium
GGACTCTTGACGCCCATGTAATTGCGGCTGCCGTTCGCGTCGGCGGCCGCCGAGCTCCAGTAAAACGCCTGCTCGTTGCCGGGCGACAGCGATTGATCCCAGCGGTTCTGGATCATGTCGAAATCGAAGCCGATCCGCCGCGTCTCGAATTGAACCGCATCGACGATGCGGACCTGGGCCGCAATTCCTGCACGTTTGAGGTTGCTTGCAAATACCTGGGCCAGGCGCGCTTCGTCCGCGGCCTCGTTTCGGATTGCGATCATGATCTCGAACGCAAAGGGCTTGCCGGTCGCCCGCTCGACCAGATCGGTTCCGCGCAATTCGTAACCGGCGGCGGCAAACAGCGCGAGCGCTCGCCGCAAAATCGCACGGTCGCGCCCGGAGCCGTCGCTGACCGGCGGCGACCAAGTGCCGTCCATCACGTCGGGACGAACGGCGGCGGGGAAGGGCGCCAGCAGTGCCCGCTCGCGCACATCGGCCATGCGGCCGAATGACGACAATTCCGAGCTCTGGAAATAGCTGCTTGTCCTTCGATACAGGTCGAAAAAGAGATTCTTGTTGGCCCATTCGAAGTCGAATAGCAGTGCCACCGCCTCGCGCACGCGGATGTCGGAAAAAATCGGCCGGCGCGTGTTGAACACGAAAAATGAACTCGGCTTCGGCAAGCCGCTTACGAACGTCTCTTTGACGACGCGGCCGTCGCGCATCGCCGGAAAGTCGTAGACCGTTTGCCAGCGTCCGGGATCGGTCTCCGCACGCACGTCGAACAGACCGCGTTTGAACGCCTCGTGATACGAGCTGGCATCGCGATAATAATCGAAGCGGACCTCGTCGAAGTTCCAGAACCCGCGATTGACCGGCAGATCGCGGGCCCAATAGTCGGGGTTGCGTAGCAGCGTGACACTCTTGCCCGGATCGACCTTGCTCACGAAGTAGGGCCCGCTTCCGATCAAGCGCGTGAAAGACGTCTCCTCGAAGCTTTCGACATTCAGCGCGTGCTTCGGCAATATCGGCATCAGCCCGAGGATCAGTGGCATTTCGCGATCGTCGCTGCCGGCGAGATCGAAGCGTATCGCGCGCTCGCCAACCGCCTCGGCTCGCTTTACTTTAGAATAATAGAAGCGGTGGTTGGGCCGGCCTTTATCGCGCAGCAGCTGCCACGAGAACAGCACGTCGTCGGCCGTCACCGGCTTGCCGTCGGAAAAGCGCGCGCGCGGGTTAAGCCGGAATATTACATAGGAGCGCGCAGTGTCGGTCTCGACCGACTCGGCGATCAGCCCATAGAGCGTGAACGGCTCGTCATAGCCGCGTGCCATCAGGCTCTCAATCACATAACCGGTGATGATGTTGGTTCCGCTGACCAGCGGGCCTCGCAAGCCCTGGGCGGCGAGGCCTTTGATGATGAAGGGATTGATGCCGTCGAAGGTGCCGAGCACGCCCTGGACCAGCCGTCCGTCCTTCGGCGCGTCCGAATTTGCGTAGCGGAAGTGCGTGAAGCCCGATCCATAAGCCGGCTCGCCGTGCATGGCGATCGCGTGCCGCGCTTCACCGGCCGCGCCCGGTTCGACCGGGAGCACGGCCAGAACGAGCGCCGCGATGAGAAAGCGAGGCGCGGCAAGGGCCGTTCTCGAACACGGCTTCGCCTGCATCGCATGCATCCGGCGGTTCCGGCTCCGCGATTCGATTCGAAAGATCGGCTAACTCACGATAGCATAAGGCGCTGGGCGGGGTTTGGAGGCCGCCCGGTCACGGTCCTGCCTCATTTGCCCTAGACTGGTCGCGCCTGAACAGCGTCGCTTGCCGGGGCCGACCGCCAGCGCTCTCGCTCCGCGAAAATCATTACAGGGGAAGCTCATGAGACTTCGTTCGTCCGCCGCGCGTTTGGCCGCGGTATCCACCGCAACCGGGCTCGCCGTCCTTCTTGCGGCCGGTTTAGGGTTCGAGGCGTCGGCCCAAGCGCCGGCGCCTAAGCAGCCCGCGCCGAAACAGGCGCCCGCGGCTGCCAAGCAGAAACAGACCGCACCCGCGCCGGCCGCGCCAGAGCAACCCGCCGCGCAGGATCCCAACGTGACGCAGGCCGTGGGCGTTCCGACACCCTGGACCAAGATCTGCAGCAAGGATCCGCAGGTCAACAAGGAAATCTGCCTGATTACTCAGGAACTCCGCGCCGAGACCGGCCAGTTCCTCGCCTCGGTCGCCGTGCGCGAGGTGCAGGACGATCCGAAGAAGCAGTTCATCATCGCGGTGCCGCCCGGCATGCTCTTGCAGCCGGGAATGCGCTTGGTCGTCGACCAAACCACTCCGATCGGCGCGGCCTACGCGATCTGCTTCCCCAATGCCTGCTACGGCGACGCTCCGATTACCGCCGAATTCGTCACCGGCATGAAGAAGGGCACGCAGCTCGTCGTGCAGGCGATCAACCAGACCGGCCGCACGGTGAACTTCCAGCTCATGCTCAAGGACTTCGCCAAGGCCTATGACGGCCCGCCCATCGATCCCAAGGTGATCGAGGAGCAGCAGAAGAAACTGCAGGAGGAACTGCAGAAGCGCGCCGACGAGCAGCGCAAGCGTCTGGAGAGCCAGCCGCCCGCGGCGCCCGCCGCACGCTAGGCGACCGGCTTCATCAAATCAGGCGGCGCGCGGGTTTCGCGCGCCGTTCGTTTTTGAGATCAGTGCGTCTGACGACCGCGCGCGCGATAGCCGCCTTCACCGTCCGAGTCGAAGCGCTCGGTCAGCTCTGGATGGCGAAGCGGCTCGCCGGAATCGTCAGGCAGCAGGTTCTGCTCGGAGACATAGGCGATGTATTCCGTCTCCGCGTTTTCGGCGAGCAGATGATAGAACGGCTGGTCCTTGACCGGGCGGACCGCCTCGGGAATCGAGCGCCACCATGCCTCGGTGTTGTTGAAAATCGGGTCGATGTCGAACACCACGCCACGGAATGGAAAGTGGCGGTGGCGGACGACCTGACCGATTCGATAGCGCGCGAGCCGAGTCTTCATCCGGCTAGCGTAACTTCCAATTGTGGCGGCGCAAATAGCCAAGCCGCCCGCGGCGGCATTGGGTCACAGCTTATATAGGCCGGCGCGGGCTGGATCCTTGGCCGCCACCAGGCGGGCAAGGTCCACGATCACCTTGGCCTGCTTCCAGGTGGCGTCGTCCTGCATCTTGCCGTCCAGCATCACCGCCCCGGTCCCGTCGGGCATGGCGTCGAGGATGCGCTTGGCGAAGATGACCTCGGCCGGGTCCGGGCTGAACACGCGCTTGGCTATTTCGATCTGCGAGGGATGCAGCGACCAGGCGCCGACGCAGCCCTGGATGAAGGCGTTCTTGAACTGCGCCTCGCAGCCTTCCGGATCGGAGAAATCTCCGAACGGACCATAGAACGGTTTGATTCCGTTCGCGGCGCAGGCATCGACCATGCGCCCGAGCGTGTAGTGCCAGAGATCCTGCTGGTAGTGCGCGCGGATACCGCCGGGATCGGCGAGCACTTTATATTCCGGATGCCCGCCGCCGACGCGCGTCGTCTTCATGCCGCGCGAAGCGGCGAGGTCGGCCGGGCCGAGACTCATGCCGTGCAGGCGCGGGGAGGCGGCCGCGATCGCCTCGACGTTCATCACGCCTTCGGCGGTTTCCAGGATCGCGTGGATCAGGATCGGTTTTTTCAGCGAATGTTTCGCTTCGATCTGCGCGAGCAACTGATCGAGATAGTGGATATCCCACGGCCCTTCGACCTTGGGCAGCATGATCACGTCGAGTTTGGCGCCGACGGAGCCTACGATCTCCACGATGTCGTCGAGCGCCCAGGGCGAGTTCAACGCGTTGATGCGCGTCCACAGGCCGGTCGCGCCGAACTCGTTGCCGCGCGCCATCTCGATGAAGCCTTTTCGTGCAGCCAGCTTCGATTCCGCGGGAATAGCGTCCTCGAGATTGCCGAGCACCACGTCCACGTCCTTGATCAACTCCGGCACCTTGGCGCGCAGCTTCTCGTTGTGCGGCGGCACGAAATGAATCATGCGCTCGAGCTGCACCGGCAATTCGCGGTAGGGCGCTGGCGCGCCGGTGGCGAGCGGTCGATAGAAGTTGTGCGGGAGTTTCATCGGCAGACCTGTTGGCATTCGTTTAGCCGAGGCGCCGCCCTTCGCCTAGCCGGGAAATCGTTTTATGGGGCGTCGCGCACAATGACTCGAAGCTTGTAGATGCGCGCCGGCGGCCGGTCCTTGAGCCAAGGCCGCCGGTAACTGAACTCGACATTCGCGGTGCCAGGACCGAGCGGAACGAAGGTGAATATCTGGGCAGCGGCGGCGCCCGGCATGCTCGGCCCCCGCCGGGTCTCCGACTTGGTCAGGCGCAGTACGCCGTCGGTCGGCGCCACGGGCGCCCAGGAAAATCCCGTGCCCGCACGCGTGGCGAGCCGCACGACGAGCCGTTGACCCCGGGACAACTCGACCGTTGTCCCGTTTTGCCGTTCCGCCACGATGACGGCCCGCGTCGGACCCTGGGCCAAAGCGGGCGCGACCGCCAACATGGCTATGACAATCGCACCTGTCAGCAGCGTTACGCGCATCGGGCGACTCCGCTTCGCAATCGTTCGAAGAATATCCTAGAACAGACCTGTAACGAACAGACCTGCAGCGGCAGACCAAAGATTCATCGCGGCAGGCAAAATCGGGCTCACCAGGCTGTATTCATGGCGGACGTCCTCGGCCTAGCGCTGCCCTTCTTCGGCTTGATCTTTCTCGGCTACGTTTGCGGGCGTATCGCCAAGATCGACGAACACGGTCTCGCCTGGCTCAATTTCTTTATCCTCTATATCGCACTGCCTGCGCTGTTCTTCTATCTGGTCTCGCGCACGCCGTTCGAGGAAATCGCCAACTGGTCGTTCGTGCTGGCGACCACGCTCTCTACCTTCTGGTGCTTTGCGCTTTCGCTCCTGGTCGGATTCCTGCTGCGCCGGGGCAATCTGCCCGAAGCCACGATCGCTGCCGTGGTCGGCGCCTATGCCAATGTCGGCTACATGGGTCCCGGCCTGACGCTCGCCGCGCTCGGTCCCCAAGCCACGGTGCCGACCGCACTCATTTTCGTATTCGACTCGACACTGTTCTTCGCCGCGGTTCCTTTCCTGATGGCGCTCGGCGGCGCCGACGAAATGAGCGCCGGCCAGATGGCGCGCCTGGTGGCGCGGCGCGTGTTCACGCATCCCTTCATCGTGGCGACGATTCTCGGCGTGATCGCCGCCTGGGCGCACTTCGAGCCGCCGTACGCGCTCGACAAAATCCTCGAGTATCTGAAGAACGCCGCCGCACCCTGCGCGCTGTTCACGCTCGGCGTCACCGTGGCGCTCCGGCCGATGGCGAGGATTCCCGTCGAAGTGCCGGTGCTCATCTCGATCAAACTCATCGTGCACCCGCTGATCGCATGGGTGATGCTGTCGCTGGTCGGCAATTTCGATCCGGTCTGGGTCTATACGGCGTTGCTGATGGCGGCACTGCCGCCGGCGCTCAACGCCTTCATCATGGCCCGCCAATATCACGTCTATATCGAGCAGGCTTCGAGCGGCATTCTGGTCGGCACCATTGCCTCGGTCGTGACCGTCACTGCTATGCTCTACTTCTTGAAGAACGGCATGCTGCCACCGAACCTGTTCCAATGACTTTGCCCGCAAAGCCCAAGCCGCTCGAAGGCATCCTGGTCGCCGATTTCACGACGCTCCTGCCGGGGCCGCTCGCGACCTTGATGCTTGCCGAAGCCGGCGCCGAGGTCGTGAAGATCGAGCGGCCCGGCGGCGAAACCGCGCGCATGATCGCACCGTTCCTGCGCGGCCACTCGGCGGCCTTCGCCATGCTGAACCGCGGGAAAAAACAATTGATCGCCGACCTGAAGAGCGAAGAGGGCCGCGCGGCCGCCAACGATCTCGTCGCGCGCGCCGACGTGCTGGTCGAGCAGTTCCGCCCCGGCGTGATGGAGCGCCTGGGCTTCGGCTACGAGGCGATGCGCAAGAAGAATCCGCGCCTGGTCTATTGTTCGATCTCCGGCTACGGCCAGACCGGCCCGAAAAGCAGCGAAGCCGGCCACGACATCAATTATATCGGCGAGACCGGATTGCTCTCGCTCTCGCCGGGGCCGATCGACCGGCCGACCGTGCCGCCCGCGCTGATCGCCGACATTGGCGGCGGCACGTTCCCGGCGGTGATCAATATTCTGCTGGCGCTTCTGCGCCGCGCCAAGACCGGGGAGGGCACCCATATCGACATCGCCATGACCGACGCGATGTTCACCTTCGCCTGGTATTCGCTGGCCGCGCTCTATTCGACCGGCCGGCTGCCGGACTCCAACGAGCTGCGCTACACCGGCGTCAACCCGCGCTATCAGATTTACACCACCAAGGACGGCAAGCTCGTCGCCTGCGGCGCGCTCGAGCAGCATTTCTGGCTCGCGTTCTGCAGCGCCATCGGCTTGCCCGCCGAATTGGTCGACGATTTCAAAGACCCGGCTGCGACGCGCGATGCGGTACGCAAGATCGTCGCCTCGCAGACTGCAGCGCACTGGAAGCCGAAATTCGCCACTGCCGATTGCTGCGTGACCGTGGTGCGAACGCTGGAAGAGGCGCTCGCCGACCCGCACTTCATCGAGCGCGGCTTGTTCGCTCCTCGTGTGGACATGCCCGGCGGGCCACCGATCGGCGCACTTCCGGTGCCGATCGCGCCGGACCTGCGTGTCGAAGATGAAGTGCGGCCGTTCCCGACCGAGCGTTCCGGCCCGAAGCGCTAGCGCTCCGCCCGCGGAAGATTCGCCTCCGGCCCCATGCCTTCGCGCATGAGAAAACGCCTGAGCACGCCCGCGCGCGAAGCCAGATGCAGTCCGGCACCCTTAGCGAGCTGTAGTGGCAGGAAATCGGACAACAGCGACCGGTTCATCCAATCAACTGCCAGCGCGCGCGAGCGAACGTCGCCGCGGCGTCGCTTGTCGTAAGAAGCGAGCAAAGCATCGCCGCCCGGATCTTCGCCGCTGCGCCGCGCCTCCGCGACCAATTCCGCGATCGTCGCCGCGTCGCGGATACCGAGATTGAGCCCCTGCGCGCCGATCGGCGGCAGCACGTGGCCCGCTTCGCCTACCAGCGCGATACGCTGGGCCGCGAAACTTTCGGCAATAGAGAAACCGAGCGGGAAGGCGGCGCGCGTATCCTCGACTTCCATGCGGCCGAGGATGGAATGCGCGCGGCGTTCGATCTCAAGGGACAACGCCGTATCGTCGAGCGCCATCAAGGCCTCCGCTTCGTCCGGCTCGACCACGCAAACGAGGCTCGACCGGTTGCCGGGAAGCGGTACCAACGTGAACGGGCCGCTCTCGGTGTGAAATTCGGTCGATACATTCCCGTGCGGTCGGCGGTGGCGAAGATTGAGCGCAAGCGCGGTCTGCGGCAGCTCGCGCGTCTCAACCTCGATCCCGGCCGCCCGCCGGCAGATCGAATTGCGTCCGTCGGCGGCGATCACCAGTCGCGCGCGCACCGCGGCATCGGATGCAAGGCGCAGCGTGACGCCTATCGCATCGGGCTCGACTGCAACGACCGATTCTTCGCGCACCCTTACGTCACGCGCTGCGCTTACCGCGGCGCGCAAGGCGTCATGCAGATGCACGTTCGCAATATTGTACCCGAATGCTGGAAGATCGAGCTCGGCCGCGGCAAAGATCGTCTCCGGCGCGCGCAGCAAACGCCGCGTCGCGTCCACCAGCCGCAGCCGCTCGAGCGGCGCCGCATTTTTCGCCAGGCTCGGCCAGACACCGAGCGCTTGCAGAATTTCAACCGAACCGCCGAGCAGCGCGGTGGTGCGCCGGTCCGGCGCCGTAGGCCGCGGCGCAATCAGAATCGTATCGATGTCGGCGGACGAAAGCATCAGCGCCGCGACGAGCCCGGAAGGGCCGCCGCCCACGACTGCGACTTCGCTGGTCATCGGATTCTGCATGGTCGTATACGCAGTTCGCTTTCCGATAGAGGCCGGCGCCTCGATGCGCTAGGAACAGGTAACCGAAGGACCCGCGCGAATCCATGGCTACCGAGCCGCCCCCGCCGCAAGTCTCGCCCGCGCCGCTGATCGAGCGGGTAGGGGCGTTCGCCGTGCATGGCCTGACCGCACTCGGCGCGGTTTTTGGGCTCTTGGCGCTGCTCGCCGCGATCGAAAGTGTCTGGATCGACGTATTCTTCTGGCTCGCCGTGGCCGTCGTGGTCGATGCTGTAGATGGCCCGCTGGCGCGCCGCTTCAAAGTCGCCGAAATCCTGCCGCGCTGGTCGGGGGCGACCTTGGATTTCATCGTCGACTATCTCACCTGGGTGTTCGTGCCCGTGGTCGCGCTGGTCTACGGCAATATCTTGCCCGAACGCTTCGCGCTCCCGGCCAGTGGCCTGATCCTGATCACCAGCGCGATCTATTTCGCCGATACGCGCATGAAGACCGACGACGCTTATTTCCGCGGCTTCCCAGCGGCTTGGAACCTCGTCGCCTATTATCTATTTCTAGTGCGCCCCGATCCCAATCTGGCGCTCGCGCTGGTGATCATCTTTTGCGCGCTTACCTTCGCGCCGGTCCGTTTCGTGCACCCGCTCCGCGTCGAGCATCATCGCCTGCTGAATATCGGCTTGCTCGCGGTGTGGGGCGTGCTCGGGATAGTCTCGCTGGTCACCGATCTGTCGCCGCCGCCGGCCATCACCTATGGCCTCATCGCGGTCGCGCTCTATTTTCTGATCGCCGGCGCACTGCGCCGTCCGCGCTTCGGCGGGAATTGAGGACGCGATGCTGGCCTGGATCGCCGACCCGCATGCCTGGGCCGCACTCGCGGCACTCACCGCCATGGAGATCGTGCTCGGCATCGACAATGTCGTTTTCATCTCGATACTTGTATCGCGGCTGCCCGCCGAAGAGGCCAAGCGCGCGCGTCAAATCGGCCTGGCGCTTGCGCTGATCTTCCGCATTGCTTTGCTCTTCATCCTGACCTGGCTGATCGGCCTCACCGCGCCCGTGCTCAAGTACGGAGAATGGGACCTGTCCTGGAGAGATATCGTCCTGATCGCCGGTGGCCTGTTCCTGATTATCAAGGCGACGCGCGAAGTCCACGCCGCGATCGAGGGCGAGCACGAAGCCCCCAAGGGCATAGCGGCGCGCAACGCCTACTATCTTGTCCTCGGGCAGGTGGTCGTGATCGATATCGTGTTCTCGGTCGACTCGATCATCACCGCGATCGGCATGGCGCAGCAAATCGAGATCATGGTGATCGCGGTGCTGATCGCCGTTGCCGTCATGTATGTCGCTTCCGGGCCGGTGACCAGCTTTATCGCGCGCCATCCGACCACCAAAATGCTGGCGCTTGCCTTCTTGCTGCTGATCG
>JAYUHJ010000334.1:0-1603 GCA_043767065.1 Hyphomicrobiales bacterium
GCCCCGCCCGGTGCCGCCGCAGTTGGAGCTGGATTTCTACGGCCTGACCGAGGCCGAGTTGGATCGCGGGTTCTCGGTGGAAACTTTCAACCGTCCCGGGTTGCTCTCCTTGCGTGAGATCCTCCAGTTGCTGCGGAATACCTACTGCCGCTCGATCGGGGTCGAGTACATGCACATCGACGATCTGCTCGTGCGCCGCTGGTTGCGCGCCCGGATGGAGGGGACGGAAAACCGGCTCGAGCTGAGCCGCAAACAACAGTTGCGCATTCTCACGCGCCTTACCGACGCGGTCACCTTCGAGGAGTTCATCCGGAAGAAATTCGTGGGCGCGAAGAGCTTTTCCCTCGAAGGCTCGGAGAGCCTGATTCCGCTGCTCGATGGTCTGGTGCGGCAGGCGGCGGGTCTCAAGGTGCAGGAACTGGTGATCGGCATGGCGCATCGCGGGCGCCTGAATGTGCTGGTGAACATTCTCGGCAAGCCGCCCGGCCTGTTGTTCGAGGAGTTCGAGGGCAAGCACCAGCACAAGAACGGCGACGCGGCGGGTGACGTGAAGTATCACCAGGGTTACTCGCGCGACGTGGCCACGCCGAGCGGGCCGATTCACCTCACGCTCGGCTTCAACCCATCGCATCTGGAGATTATCAATCCGGTGATCGAAGGCGCGGTGCGCGCGCGCCAGCGGAGAACTTCGGCACAGGCCCCCAACCATCCAAAAACTCCGGCTCAATCGGTACGCTTGAGCGCGACCAATGGTTGGCCTGCATGGATCAGGCTATGCGCGAGACCGGCGTCGACGACGCGCTGCGAGCGCGACTCAACAGCGCATTTTTTCAGACTGCCGACTGGTTGCGTAACCGTCGCGAGTGAGCGGCGGGGCGCTTGGCGGCGCTTCATTCGCTATAAAATTCGGAGCTGCTTGCGCCCGTCCGTATTGGACTGCAGACGTATTTAGCCTTCAATCAAGGCTGGTCAAGACGGATGGCCCGCCATCGCGCAAGCTCAGCCCAACCGGGCACTAAATAATGAGCGTCTTCGCCTACGATCTTTAACAGGGCCGAGTTCTACACTCGGCTTTCGCCGCACCCCACAGCGCCTTTTTTCAATCGCCCTGCGACGCACAGTTCAATCCCATGACCATCAGCGCTGACTTTCCCCTCGATCTGCAGCTGATATTCAACGCCGCGCCCGGCCTGCTGCTGGTGCTGGCACCCGACAGCCCGCAGTTCACCGTCGTCGCGGCAACTGACGCCTACCTGCGGGCCACCCACACAGAGCGCAGTGCCATCCTCGGTCGGCCCTGTGCAGCAGTCCTGGCCGAGATTCTTGTCGAGATCGCCTCCGACCAGCCTGGCAAGCCCGAGCACAGCGCAGCGCAAGCTCTGCACGCTTCGCTAGCGCGCGCTCTGGCGCTGCGCCAGCCCGACACCTTGGCGCAACTGCGCGGCCACATCGCAGAGGCGCAGGCAGCAGGCGGCGGCTTTGACGAGCGCCACTGGCAGGCCGTTAACACTCCGGTGATGGATGCGAGCGGCCGGGTGGCCTATCTCATTCATAGCGCCCTAGACGTGACCGAGTCCGTGCGCAGCATGCGCGAAGGCGAGCT
>JAYUHJ010000335.1:0-1596 GCA_043767065.1 Hyphomicrobiales bacterium
TGGCAACCCGGTCGATCGTTGTCTCTTCCATGCGACTCAATCCCTTGCCGCCGGATACCATGCTACCGGCATGATGTGAAGCCGTCACGGGCATTGTGCCACGGCTCGGCACTCGGGTTAACGGCGGTTTTGCATTGACGCGGGGAAGATGATTCCCTGGCGCTCTGATTCGAGGAGCGCGCAAGCGATGAACAATTTGACTGGACTTTCGCTGGACTGGGACGCGCCGCGGGCGCGGGTGGCCGTGCTATTGCAGCATTTTTCCCGGCTTGATGACGGGCGCGAGCCGTGGCGGATCGTCTATCCGCTCAGCGAGGTGCTGCTGCTTCTGACCTGCGCCACCATCGCCTCGTGCGACGATTTCGACGATATCGTCGCCTGGGGCGAGCAGCATCTGGTGTTTTTGCGCCGCTTCGCGCCCTATCACAACGGCGTGCCGTGCGAGCGCTGGATGCGCGCCCTGGTCAACCGCGTCGATCACATCCTGTTCGGGCGCTGCTTCGAAGATTGGATCAAGGCGCTGTGGCCCGGCCGCCACGACCTCATCGCCATCGACGGAAAAACCGCGCGGCGCAGTCACGACAAGGCGAAGGGCCTCAAGGCGCTGCACACGCTCTCCGCTTATGCCTGCAATGCCCGCCTCGTCCTGGCGAGCCTGAGTGTTCCGGAGAAAACCAACGAAATCACCGCCATTCCCGAACTGCTCGATCATCTCGCCGGCACCGGCCAGTTGAAAGGCGCCCTCGTCACCATCGATGCCATGGGTTGCCAGGTTGAGATCGCCGGCAAGATCGTGGCGCACGGCGCCGACTTCGTTCTTGCCTTGAAAGGCAATCATCCAAGCTTCGAAGCCGCCGTGAAGTCCTACTTCGATAGCGCCCCGCCCGAGGAACTGGTCACCAGAAGCGTTATCGAGAAGGGCCATGGCCGCATCGAAACCCGCATCTCAACGGCCTCGAACGTGGTCGATTGGATCAAGGGCGCAAAATCCGATCCAGACCAGCCGCGCTTCCGGCATATCCAAACCCTGGTGCGGGCGGTCAACCGGACGGAGCACAAAGACAAATGCACCACCGACACCCGCTACTTCATCTCATCCGCGCCGCTCGACATCGACAGGCTGGCGGATGGCGTGCGCGGCCATTGGGGCGTCGAGAGCATGCACTGGCTACTCGACGTCGCCTTCCACGACGACCTGTCGCGCTACCGCTCAGGCCACGGGCCTAAGAACATGGCCACCCTCCGGCGCTTCGCGCTGGGCCTGGTGCGCGCCAACAAAACCAAGGGCAGCGTCAAAACCCGCAGAAAATCAGCCGGATGGAATCCAAGCTTCCTCCTCGAAATCCTTCAACTCAAATGACCGTTAACCTGGATTCCGTGCCGTGCTCTGTGAACATGCTAGACTTGCTGGAACTCAAATATCCTTCTCGGAGTAAAAGAATAAAAATCGAGCGCGCATACGAGGCAATACTGAGGGGGTCGCCATCATGCGAATATGATCAGCAAAAGGACCAGTTGCATTGATAAATAATTTTGCTTTGACAGAATAATTGTTATTTTTCAATGAATCCTGAACCGTCATGGATTGCAATTTGC
>JAYUHJ010000336.1:0-3932 GCA_043767065.1 Hyphomicrobiales bacterium
GACCAACTAATAGGCCGGATCGGGTGGGGGAGCGGGTGACGGTGCGGGTCTTTCCATGATCGGCCCCCTGGTGGGCGTCCTGTTCGACGGGTTTGCGTACGGGATGCTCCTGTTCCTGCTTTCGGTCGGGCTCTCGGTGACGCTGGGGATGATGAATTTCGTCAACCTGGCGCACTGCGCGTTCGCCATGCTCGGCGGCTATGTCAGCGTAACGCTGGTGCAGCAGGCCGGATGGCCGTTCTTCGCCACCCTTCCGATCGCATTTTTGGCGGCGGCTTTGGTCAGTGTCGCGCTGGAGCGGACGCTGTTCAGCCGCCTCTATCGCGCCAACGAACTCGACCAGGTGTTGCTCACCATTGGCATCGTCTTCATGTCGGTGGCGATCGCGGCTTACATCTATGGCACCGTCCAGCAGGCAGTGACGGTGCCGTCCTATCTGCGTGGCTCCGTCTCGTTCATGGGCGTGAGCTTCGCCGTCTATCGGCTGTTCCTGGTCGGCGTCGCGCTCGCGGTCACGGCCAGCCTCATCCTCGCGCTCGAATACACCCGCTTCGGCGCGCAGGTGCGCGCAGCGGTCGACAATCAACGCATGGCGCGCGGGCTCGGCATCAATGTCGAAGGTGTCTTCGCCTTGACGTTCGCGCTCGGCAGCGGGCTCGCCGGCCTGGGTGGCGCGCTCGCCATCGAGATCATCGGGCTCGACCCTCAGTTCGCCTTCACTTACCTGATCTACGTCCTGATCGTAGTGGCGATGGGCGGGCTTGGTTCTATCGGTGGATCGTTCGTGGCCGCGACGCTCTTGGGTGTCAGTGACGTGGCCGGCAAGTACTATGTCCCGGAGCTCGGTGCGTTCCTGATCTATCTCGTCATGGTCACGCTTCTGATGTGGCGGCCGGCCGGCCTGTTTGGGAAACGCTAGGCCATGACCGCCCCCTCCGACGCGCTGGCCGGACCGCACGAATACCTGAAGTCGCAGAGCCGCTGGCGCCCGATCGAGATCGCCTTCTGGCTCGCGACGCTGTTGCCGTTCTTCTTGTTCCCCAACCATCTTTCGCTGGCGAGTCAGATCGCCATCACCGCGCTGTTTGCGCTGTCGCTCGACCTGATCCTCGGTTACGCGGGAATCGTTTCGCTCGGCCATGCGGCGTTCTTCGGGCTCGGGGCGTATACGGCGGGGATTTTCTCGAAGTTCGTCTGGGGCGAGCCGTTATCGGGGCTCGTCGTTGCCGCGGCGCTCTCGGCGATCATGGGTTATGCCATGAGCTTCATCATTTCGCGCTTCCGGCACCTGGCGTTGATCATGATCACGCTCGGGCTCGGGCTTCTGCTGCATGAGGTCGCCAACAAAGCGAGCTGGCTCACCGGCGGAGCAGACGGCCTGCAAGGCGTGCGCATGTGGCCGATTCTCAATTACTTTCGTTTCGATCTCTATGGCTACACGGCTTACACGTATTCGCTCATCCTTCTCTTTCTGACTTTCCTGCTGGCGCGCAGGCTCATCCATTCGCCGTTCGGCCTGGCTTTGCGCGGCATTCGCGAAAACCCCATCCGCATGCCGGCGATCGGCGCGCCGAGCCGTGCCCATATCCGCAAGATCTATACGATTTCGGCGGCGATCGCTGGCCTTGCCGGAGCGATACTCACGCAAACGACCTCGACCGCGTCGCTCGGTGTCATCGACTTCGCGCGGTCGGCGGACGTCGTCGTCATTCTGGTTTTGGGAGGGGCCGGCCGGCTCTATGGCGGCTTGATCGGCGCGATCATTTTCATGGTGGCGCGCGATCAGTTTTCCGGCATCAACCCGCAATACTGGTATTTCTGGATCGGCCTGCTCCTGGTCGCCGTGGTGATATTCCTGCCGAACGGCATTCTCGGCGGCCTCGCCAAGCTTGCCTCTCTGTTCCGGAGGAGCGCGTCGTGACGGCCTCCGCCCTGTCGACGCGCGGGCTCGACAAGAGCTTCGGCTCGCTGGTCGTCGCCAAGGACATCGAGATCAATCTGCCGCGCGGCGTCCGCTACGCGCTGATCGGCCCGAACGGCGCCGGCAAGACCACGCTCATCAACATGATGACCGGTGCGCTGCGTTCCGATGCCGGGCAAATCCTGCTCGGCGAGCAGGACATTACCCGGCTCGAGCCCGATGCACGGGTCAAGCGCGGGCTGGTGCGCACGTTCCAGATCAACACGCTGTTTCCGGATCTCTCGCCGCTCGAAGCGGTGACGCTTGCGGTCTGCGAGCGGCGTAGCGTAGCGGCCAATTGGTGGCAGCGCCTTTCCGGCTATCGCGACGAGGTCGAGGAGGCTCATGGCATCCTTGTCTCGCTCGGGCTCGGCAAGGTCTGCTATCGAGCGACGCGCGAGCTGGCCTATGGCCAGCAGCGGCTCCTGGAGATCGCGCTCGCGCTCGCGACCAAGCCCAAGGTGCTGCTGTTGGACGAGCCGGCCGCCGGCGTGCCGAAAGATGAAAGCGCGGAGCTGTTCTCGGCGATCGCCGGCCTCTCGCAAGACATCACGGTGCTGTTCATCGAGCACGATATGAATCTCGTGTTCCGCTTCGCGAGCCGGATCATCGTGATGGTCGGCGGGCGCATACTGGTCGAGGGCACGCCCGAGGAAATCGCCGCCGATCCGCGCGTGCGCGAGGTTTATCTGGGTGGAGCGCGCCATGGCTGACGCGCTTCTCACGCTCAAGGACGTGCGCGCCGGCTACGGCGACGCCGTTGTGCTGGACGATTTATCGTTCGAGATTCCGGAGAAGGGGAGTCTGGCCGTGCTCGGCAGGAACGGCGTCGGCAAGACGACGCTCCTGCTCACGATCATGGGCAACACCAGCATCAAGCGCGGAGCCATGCTGTGGCGCGGGCAAGACATCACCGGCATCCAGCCCTATCGGCGCGCGCGGCTCGGCATCGGCTGGGTCGCGCAGGAGCGGGAGATTTTCCCCTCGCTCAGCGTCGAGGAAAATCTGACGGTCGCAGCGCGGGCCGGAATCTGGGATCTCACCCGCATCTATGACCTCTTCCCGCGCATTGCCGAGCGGCGGCAGGCCAAGGGCAATCAGCTCTCCGGCGGCGAGCAGCAGATGCTCGCGATTGCACGCGCGCTGATGACTAATCCGGCGCTCCTTTTGCTTGACGAACCGCTCGAGGGCCTTGCCCCCATCATCATCGAGGAATTGGTCCGCGCCATCCGCCGCATGATCGCCGAGCAGGGAACCGCGTTCATTCTGATCGAGCAGCATGCACAGATGGCCTTGTCGCTTACTGACCAAGCCATCGTGCTCGAGCGCGGAAGAATCGTGCACCGCGCGCGCTCGCGAGACTTGTTGCAGGACGCAGCAACGCTCGACCGGCTCATCGGATTGCGCGTTGCCGACGCCACTGGCACTGCGGCGTCCTAGCGCGCTAGGCTCGCCCAGCTAGGAGAAGCCGCCTTGGACGCACGCATCAGCCGCAGCCGGCCATCGCAGCGCACGCCCCACAGTCCGCGCGATCCCGAACGCACGCGCGCGGTCATCCTCGCCGCGGCCACCGAAGAGATCACCACCAAGGGGCTCGATGGCGCGCGCGTCGACGAAATCGCGCGCCGCTCCGGCATCAACAAGCGGATGATCTATCACTACTTCGGCGACAAGGAGGGGCTCTATCTCGCGGTGCTCGAAGCGGCCTATACCGGCATCCGCACGGCCGAGCTCGGGCTCAAGCTTGCGGACAAGGACCCGGTCGAAGGCATGCGCGAGCTGGTGCTTTTCACTTGGCAGTATTTCATCGATCACCCGGAGTTTCTGAGTCTGCTCGGCACTGAGAACCTGCATCGAGCGGCGTATCTGAAAAAATCGAAACGCATCCGCGATCTGCACTCGCCGCTCGTCGGCATAATCGCCGATCTGCTGGAGCGCGGCGCGCGGCAGAAGGTGTTCCACAAGGGCATCG
>JAYUHJ010000337.1:0-3932 GCA_043767065.1 Hyphomicrobiales bacterium
GCGCGAGGAGCTCGCTGACGGAGAGCCTGGAACGGCTCACGAAAAGCGCGGCCCCGGGGTGCGAAATCGCCGCGGTGGAGCGCCGTAAGGCGAGTGTCCGGCGGATTCCGGGCACCGCGCGCCTCTCGTAAGGCGCGCAAAATAAGATGCAGCGCCAAGCGGCGCTCCATCCCCCTTCTTGTTCAGAAGGGGTTGCGTAGCCAGGCCTCGGGCGCGGGAGCGCCGCGAGAACGATGCATGCTGTTTGAAATCTATATCGCGCAAAAGAACGCCGTTCCCCGGTCGAGGCCCCGGCCTTGATCCGGGGCCGAGAGCCGGGGTCCAGGGCCACACATTCGGAGATCGCGGCCCCTGGACCCCGGGTCTTGCCGCGCAAAAGAGCGCGGCTCGCCCGGGGAACGTGGATTGCCGGGACAAGCCCGGCAATGACGAATGAGGAATGTGCAGGTAAGAATGCGGCCATGGACGCAGACGTAATCGTCATCGGCGCCGGCCTCGCCGGCCTGACCGCCGCCACCGAACTCGCCGACGCCGGCAAGAAAGTGATCTTGCTCGACCAGGAGCCGGAGGCCTCGCTCGGCGGCCAGGCGTTCTGGTCGTTCGGCGGCCTGATGCTGGTGAATTCGCCCGAGCAGCGCCGTCTCGGCATCCGCGATAGCCGCGAACTCGCCATGCAGGACTGGCTCGGCGCCGCGAGTTTCGACCGCGACGAAGACGAATGGCCGCGCCGCTGGGCCGAGGCCTATGTGGATTTCGCCGCCGGCGAAAAGCGATCCTGGCTCCACGCCATGGGCGTGCGCTTTTTCCCGGTCGTGGGCTGGGCCGAGCGCGGCGGCTATCTCGCCACCGGCCACGGCAATTCCGTGCCGCGCTTCCACCTCACCTGGGGCACCGGGCCTGCGCTGATCGAGCCGTTCGTGCGCCGCGTGCGCGAGGCGGAAAAAAGCGGGCTGATCTCGCTGCGCTTCCGCCATCGCGTCACTTCACTCAGCAAGACCGGCGGCCGGGTTGACGGCGTGCAGGGGGAGATTCTCGAGCCGAGCCAAGTCGAACGCGGCCAGAAAAGCTCGCGCAAGGCTTTTGGAAATTTCTCGCTGAAAGCGCAAGCCGTCATCGTCACCTCCGGCGGCATCGGCGGCAATCATGATCTGGTGCGCAAGCACTGGCCCAAGCGCATGGGCGAGCCACCGAAGCGCATGCTCTCGGGCGTCCCCGATCACGTGGACGGGCGGATGCTCGAAGCCGCGGGCGCTGCCGGCGGCCGCATCATCAATTCGGACCGCATGTGGCACTACCCGGAAGGCATCGACAATTACGCGCCGATCTGGAGCCGCCACGGCATCCGCATTCTCTCCGGCCCGTCTCCCTTGTGGCTCGACGCCAACGGCCGCCGTTTGCCGGTGCCGCTGTTCCCCGGCTTCGATTGCTACGGCGCGCTCGAGCACGTGGTGCGCGCCGGCCACGATCATTCGTGGTTCCTGCTGAACGAGCGCATCATCGGCCGCGAGTTCGCGCTCTCGGGCTCCGAGCAGAACCCCGACCTCACCGGCAAAAGCATCCTCGGCGTGCTGCGCCGCGGACGCGGCAAGACGCTGACGCCGGTGCAGAAGTTCGTGGAAGCGAAGAAAGATTTCGTCGTCGCCAAAACGCTGCCGGAACTCGTTGAAGGCATGAACCGGCTGACTCAGCTGAACCTCGTCGATGCCGCCATTGTCGAGCGCGAAGTGGTGGCGCGCGACCGCGAGCTCGACAACAAATTCGGCAAGGACGCTCAAGTTATGGCGATCCGCGCCGCGCGCAAATATATCGGCGACCGCGTGATCCGCGTGACCAAGCCGCACAAGCTGCTCGATCCCGCCGCGGGTCCCTTGATCGCGGTGCGGCTCTGGGTGCTGACACGAAAGACCTTGGGCGGCCTCGAAACCGATCTCGATGGCCGCGTGCTGGCCGACGGCGGCGAGCCCTTGCCCGGCGTCTACGCGGCAGGCGAGGTCGCGGGCTTCGGCGGGGGCGGGGTGCACGGCTATCGCGCGCTCGAAGGCACATTCCTCGGTGGCTGCCTATTCTCCGGCCGCATCGCAGGCAGGGCGGCGGCCAAGGCCGTGGGCTGACACGCATGAAGACCCCAGACGGCATCACACTTTTCATCCGCGATTGGCCGCTGCCTGTGGGTGCGCGCCGGCGCGGTTCGGCACTCATCGTCCATGGTCTCGGCGAGCATAGCGGCCGCTATGCCCATGTGGCTGCGGCGCTGAACGGCATCGGCATTGCCGTGCGCGGCTACGATCAACGCGGGTTCGGCCAGTCCGGCGGCCCGCGCGGCACGATTCCCTCGCCGAATGCGCTGCTCGATGACGCCAAGCTCGTGTTCGACGCTTTCGCGGCGGAGGCGAAGGCCGCGGGCGATCCCACGCCGTCCTTCCTGATCGGTCACAGCATGGGCGGCGCCATCGCCGCGCGCGCCGTCACCGGCGGCTGGATCCGGCCGCGGGGCCTGGTGCTCTCCTCGCCCGCCCTGAAGACGGGGATGCCGCTGCACTTGCGGCTGCTGGTCGCCGTCGGCAGCCGGCTTACGCCGAACCTCATGCAGCCGCATGGCCTGCCGCTCGAAAAGATCTCGCACGATCCACAGGTATTCATCGACTCGAAGAACGACCCGCTCTGCCACGACAAGGCGACGCCGCGCCTCGTCGCTTTCATTCTCGATGCCGGCGCGTACGCGCTGCGCGACGCCGCCAAGCTCGACGTGCCGGTGCTTCTGCTCGTCGCCGGCGAGGACCGGCTGGTCGATCCGGAGGGCGCGCGCGAATTCGCCGCTGCCTTGCCGCCCGGCCTCGGCACGCTGCACTGGTACGCGCCGCTCTGGCACGAAGTATTCAACGAGCGCGAACCCGATCGCTGGCGCGTGCTCGGCGATTTGCAGACCTGGATCGCGAGCCAGCTCGAATCGAAGCGCGCGTGATCGCCGCGCGGCTTCCAGGGTTAAGACATGGTTGCGGCGCGAAATTGCGCGCGGGCGGGGTGTCTTGACCTTGCCATAAAATTCGAGTCTATAGCGCCCGCAACTCGATTTTGGCTTGTCTTGCTACCACGCTCCCTTTTGGGCTGCGCTACGAGACCAACACCCAAAACTCGGATTGTGGAAGCCGCGCGATGGTCGTGCGGTGAGAAAACGCACAACTCGTGCGTCGAAAGGAAACGAAATGGCTATCGGTACCGTGAAGTGGTTCAACGCCCAGAAGGGCTTCGGGTTCATCCAGCCCGCCGACGGCGGCAAGGACGTGTTCGTCCATATCAGCGCCGTCGAGCGTGCCGGCATGTACACCCTGACGGAAGGGCAGAAGGTGAGCTTCGAGATCACCACCGAGCGCGGCAAGACCGCCGCGACGAATCTCCAAGCCGCCTGAGCAAGCCGCCTGAAGCGGACCGCTTCGCGAAAATGGAAAGCCCGGCGCTTGCGCCGGGCTTTTTTCGTTTCGGCTCTTCTCAGCAGGTTACTGGCTGAGCATCTTGAAGAGGGCCCAGGGCGGGAAGAAGCAGGAGATCGTCGAATCGAGCACTTCCTCCGTGGACAGCTCACGCCGCTCGATCGCCACCGTGATGATCGGCGAAGCCGCCGCGCACCAGATAGCGCCGACCACGTAGGGGAATTCACCGCTGGTGCTGCGGACTTTCTTCTTGTGGTGCCTGTAGCCGCCGGAGGCGACAATCCTCGGGGCGGAGCCCTTGAAGTGCTTGAACTTGCTGATCTTGAACGTGTTCGTCCAATGGGGCCGCAAGAACCAGTTGGCGGTTCCCAAGCCCCCGGCGAGCGGAAGTAGGATGGAGTTATCTCGCTCCTGAGCGGCCGCTGCGCCCGGGAGGGCGGTTGCGGCGAACGCGGCCATGAGGGCCGCAATGAGTATCTTCTTCACTTTTTCACCTCATCGCGT
>JAYUHJ010000338.1:0-1588 GCA_043767065.1 Hyphomicrobiales bacterium
GCAGGGAGAGTGGAATGATCAAGGTCGGCGAGCAGCTTCCTCCGGCGACGTTCCGGGTGGTGGTTGACGGCGCGATGAAGCCGCGCACCTCGGACGAGATTTTCAAAGGCAAGCGCGTGGTATTGATCGGCATGCCCGGCGCCTTCACGCCGACCTGCCACAAGAACCACCTGCCCGGCTTTCTTACCAATGCCGAGAAAATCATGGCCAAGGGCGTGAACCATATCGCTGTGACCGCGGTGAACGACCACTGGGTCATGCACCAGTGGAGCCAGGCTTCGGGCGGCGCCGGCAAGATCGAGTTCCTCGCCGATCCCAATGCAGAGTTCGCCAAAGGTCTCGGGCTCGAGTTCGACGCGACCGGCGGCCTCGGCGGCGTCCGCTCGCGGCGCTACGCGATGCTGGTCGATGACGGCGTGGTGAAGGTACTCAACATCGAGGAGCAGGCCGGCAAGGCCGAGATCACCAGCGCCGACAGCATGATGAAGCACCTCTAGCCGCTCGGCGCGAACCTTCCCGGCCCGCCGTCACGCGATGATGTCGGGGAATAGCTGGTCCTCGATGCGCTGAATCTGATCGCGCAAATGCAGCTTGCGCTTCTTCAAGCGCTGAACCTGCAGCCGGTCGGTACCGGCCACCGAGGTCAGCGCATCGATCGCAGAGTCGAGATCGCGGTGCTCCTGCTTGAGCCGCTCCAGCTCGCTCTTTAGCAGTCGTTCTTCTTCGGCGTTCATGGCCTCCGCCGATTCGGCGCCGCCCTCCATGTCCGCGGTTCGAGTATCGCGCCGGCTTGGGTTCCGGGCAAGACAAGGAAACGCCCCTTACGTTTCCTTAGGGGTCGCGGTGGATTAGCGCTTTGCCGCCGTACGATATCGTCGACACACGGCCGGACCCATGCCAGACTTACGCGTCGCATCCTGCATGGAGAATCGATTCATGACCATTCAGGCGCTTCTCGCTGAATTGGAGCAGAAGCACAGGGCTATCGAAATCGAACTGGAGGAGGCGCGCGTGCACCCCTCGGTCGATAATCTGAGGGTCGCCGAACTCAAGCGCCAAAAGCTGCAGTTGAAGGACGAGATCGAACGGCTCAGGCATCAGCCGGTGCACTGACCGCCGACCCCGTCCCTGGATGGAAGCCGCCGGTCCGTCGACCGGCGGTTTCGTTTTGGTACGGCGCGGATCAGAGCGCTCGGCAGGAACCCCGATTCCACAGGGGCCAGATCGTTACAATTTTAACTAAATTCTTAATGCTGAATCAGGAACCGCGTTGAGGTTGGTTACTTTTCTGCTAATTATTTCAAGTGCTTGTTGAGTTGAAGTTGCGTTGGCGGAGTATCGCTTGAGTCCTGCGTATCGGATCAGAGCGTTGTATCGGGCGCGTACCCGTATGCCCGCATTTGCCGGTCGAAGCTCGGACACTCGTCCGGACTGGCCCTCTCACCTTCATCTTATCGAGCTTACCGGCTCCGCCGCGGTAGCGGGCCACCAACGCGATGAGGTGAAAAAGTGAAGAAGATACTCATTGCGGCCCTCATGGCCGCGTTCGCCGCAACCGCCCTCCCGGGCGCAGCGGCCGCTCAGGAGC
>JAYUHJ010000339.1:0-1582 GCA_043767065.1 Hyphomicrobiales bacterium
CCGGGGACGGCTTCGACCCGCGCCTGCACATCGCGCGACAAGCGGCCGAGCGTGGCGCTGTCCGCCGCAAAAATCTTGATCGCGACATTGGCGCGCGCGCCCGAGAGGATATGGTCGATGCGGTGCGAGATCGGCTGGCCGAAGATTGCCTGCACTCCTGGCACCTTGCCGACCGCTGCACGCAGACCGGTGAGCAGTTCTTCACGCTCGCGTCCGCCCGGTTTCAGGGTGGCCTCGATTTCGGAGGCGAACACTTCCTGCGCGTGCGGATCGCCCGGCGCGCGGCCCGTGCGGCGCGCGGTGGTGGCAACTTCGGGTTGCGAGAGCAGGGCGGCCTCGACTTCGGCAGCAGCCTTGTCCGAAGCATCGAGCGAGGTGCCGGGAAGCGTCGTGACATTGACGGTCAGACTGCCTTCGTTGAACTCGGGCAGAAAGGCCCGGCCCGAAAATCCCAGCCCGATCCCGGCAGCGACAACCAGCAGGACCGAGAGGATCGCCAGCGGCTTCCACTGCGGGAGCAGCCGCGCGAGCAGGTTGCCATAACGCACCTTCAGGCGATGGACCCACTGCGGTTCCTGCCCCAGCGCCTTGGTCGATCGCGACAGCAGATCCATCCCCAGCACCGGGGTCAGGGTCAGCGCAACGAACAGGCTGGCGAGCAGCGCCACGCCATAGGCCAGCGCGAGCGGTTGCAGCAGGCGGCCTTCGATCCCGGTCAGCCCGAACAGCGGCAGGAAGACGAGCAGGATGATAATTGTCGCATAGACGATCGAGCCCTGCACCTCGCTGGTCGCCTTCCCCACCACTTCGAGCCGCGACAGCGGCGTCTCGCTCTGGGCATTCAGGCGCAGGCGTCGGACGATGTTTTCGACCACGATGATCGCGTCATCGACCAGCACACCGAGCGCGATGGCAAGCCCGCCCAGCGTCATCGTGTTGATCGTGCCGCCGACCAGGTTGACCGCAATGATCGCCGAGACGACCGACACTGGAATGGCCGCCAGCGTAACCAGCGTCGCGCGCCACGAGGCGAGGAACAGCAGGACGATGATCGAAACGAGGAAGAGCCCCTCGACCAGCGTGGTCTGCACATTGCCGACCGCACGCTCGATGAAGTCCGATTGCCGGAAGACCCTGGTTTCCAGCACCATGCCTTTGGGCAGCGTCCTCTGGATCGCGGCGAACTCGGTATCGAGCCGTTCGGTCAACTCAAGCGTGTTGGCACCGGGTTGCTTCTGGACAGCAAGGATCACGGCAGGTTTGCCGTTGAAGCTGCCGGTGCCGCGTTTCAGGCCCTCGCCGATGCGGATTGTGCCGACATCGCGGGCCAGGACCGGCAGGCCGCCTTGCTCGCCTACGATCGTGTCGCCGAAATCCTCGGCGGTGCGCGCGCGACCGACGCCTTCGACGAGGACTTCCTGCGATCCTTCGACCAGCACGCCGGCCGAGCGGCTCTCGCTAGCCCCGCGCATCGCTTCGGCCACATCGTTGACCCCGATCCCGCGCAGGCTCAGTTGCACCGGATCGAGCAGCAGTTGCACCTGACGCTCATCGCCGCCGATGGTCATGATGTCGGCAATGC
>JAYUHJ010000340.1:0-1580 GCA_043767065.1 Hyphomicrobiales bacterium
GGGCTTTTCTCATGCCTGTCCTTGATGCGGTCGCTAATACCAGGAACTTCGATCACTCATGGGTAATGCGCACCATGGTTAAGATTGACGACGGCAGGGATGCCGGAGGACGAGCCACACAGGGAGCAGTTGCCGACGAGCCCATGGATGGGCGAGGTAGAGCGCTGTCGGGAACAGGCGCCGAGGACGAGCCGTTGTTGATCGCGTGACGACGCAAGTGCTGCGTTGGTTCTTTATCGAATCGTCACATGCTTGTCATGCGCACACACTAATCTCCAAATTACTTAACCGGTCTCCGAATAACGCGCGTAAGGCGTACAGAACTAATCTTGCTTTTCACGCCGAGCTGTAGTGCGGTCCGGCATTTTCGACTCTATTCACAACTGTTCATTGCACGAGGCCATATCCATGCGCATGATTTCCAAACCGTCGATTTCGCGCGCGCTGTGCGCTGGTCTGTTCGCCGCCGCCACGTTGCCCACCCACGCCGCGCTGCCCCATGGCGTTTCCGCGGGTGATGTCACGACCGAATCCGCAGTACTGTGGACACGCACGACGACGCCGGGCGATGTCAGATTCACCCTACGCCAAGTCAGCGGCGGCGCGCACCGCGTCCAGCATGCCGTGATTAACGCGACCGACCCGGACGTGCCCGCGAAGGCCATATTCACCGGCTTGACGGCGGGCTCGCGCTACGTCTACGACGTAAAAGACGCCGACGGCGCGCGCATAAGCGGCACGTTTCGGACCCCCGATGCACCTGGCATCCGCGGTGGTCTGCGCTTTGGAGTATCTGGAGACTGGCGCGGCGAGCTTAGCCCGTATCCGGCGATTTCCAATGCGTGGCGGCGCCATCTCAACTTCTTCGTCAAGCTCGGCGATACCATTTACGGCGACTTTGCCTCGCCGGCAGTGAACAAACCACAAGCCGAATCGCTGCGCGACTTTCGTCTCAAGCACGCTGAAGTGTATTCGCGCCGCTACGGTCTGAACGCATGGGCTGCACTACAGGCCTACACGCCCATCTACGCCATGATCGACGATCACGAAGTCACCAACGACTTCGCCGGCGGCGCAGCGGCCGGCAGCGACGCGCGCTTTACCCAAACCTCGGGCTTAATCAACGAAACTCAGCTGTACCGCAACGGGCTGCAGGCCTTCACCGAATACAATGCCATCCAGGCGCGCGCCTATCCGATGGTAGGCGACGCACGCACCGATGGCCGCCCCGATCTTTATCGCATGCAACGCTTCGGCGATGTGGCCGCGATGTTCATGCTGGATGCACGTTCGTTCCGCGATCAGGAATTGCCGGCCGTGCGGAATCCATTCGATCCGGCCCTTGTGGGCGCATTTCTGACGAGCGCCTTCAACCCGGCGCGCACCATCCTGAGTCAGCGTCAAACGCAACGTCTGCTCAGCGATCTACTCAGCGCGCACAGCACAGGTGTGACCTGGAAGTTCGTATTCGTGCCCGAACCAATGCAGAACCTGGGCGTGATCGGTGCCGCGGATCGCTTCGAGGGCTACGCCGCCGAGCGCACCGCGATCCTCAAGTTCATTGAGGACCATCAGATCAG
>JAYUHJ010000341.1:0-3897 GCA_043767065.1 Hyphomicrobiales bacterium
CCCCCCCCCCCCCCCCCCCCCCCCCCCCCCCCCCCCCCCCCCACGCCAGACTGCAAATAGCCCCTCACCCGCCTCGCTCGCTGCCGCTCGCGAGGCACCCTCTCCCCGTTACACGGGGAGAGGGGAAAGAATTACCACACCAGCCGCCTGATCACCGCCGCGGGCCAGGCGCCGGCCTCCGCGAACAAATGCGCGAGCCGCTCGGCAACGAGCTCGCCGCGCTCGTCCAGCACTTCCACCGCATGGATGCCGCCGAACACGAACAGCGTGTCGAAACCCTGCGCCACCGCGCCCAATAGATCCGTGCGAACAGCGTCGCCGATCGCCAGCACGCGCTCGCGCGCAACCGCGCTGCCACGAATTTTCGCCGCCAGCTCAAGCGCGCTCTTGTAGACCGGAGCATAGGGTTTGCCGGCATAGACGACCTCGCCGCCGAGCGCCGCGTAGCGCTCGGCCAGCGCGCCGGCGCACCAGATCAGCCGGTCGCCGCGCTCGACCACGATGTCGGGGTTGGCGCAGATCATCGGCAGCCCGCGCTCGCGCATGCGCGCGAGCATGTCGCGATAATCGTCGGGCGTCTCCTTGTTGTCGTCGAACAGGCCGGTGCAGACCACGAGCTCCGCTTCCTCCAGCGCTACCAGCTTCACGTCGAGCCCCTCGTAGTTCGGATAGTCCCGCTCCGGGCCGAGATGATAGAGCCGCACGCCCAGCCGCTTCGCGAGTTCCTCGCGGGTGACGTCGCCCGACGCGATGATTGCGTCGTAGGCGCCGCCGTGCGGCACATGCAGGTTATCGAGCTGCTTGCGGATCACCGCGCCCGGCCGCGGGGCATTCGAAATCAGGATGACGGTGGCGCCCTTCGCGCGCACATGCTGCAGCGCCGTGACCGCCTCGGGAAACGCGGCGACGCCGTTGTGCACCACGCCCCACACGTCGCAGAGAATGAGATCGTAGCGCGAGGCGATCGAGGCGAGGCCCGCGATCATGGGCGGCACGGCGGCTTGCATCATGCGGCTTGCTGCGGCGTCAGCGGTCCGGCCCGGCGGTGGCCTCGACCAAAATCTTCTCGGCCGCTTCGAGCTCCCGCGCGCGCCCGCTCAAGACCTCGGCCCGAACCGGCCGCGGCGGCGCGAACAGGAAGCCCTGGCCATAGCGCACGTCGTGGTCGAGCAGATCCACGACCGCGCCCTCGTTCTCGATCCGGATCACCACCAGATCGATGCCATGCCGGCCCAATAGATCGGCAAGATCGGCCGGATGGACCGCCGAGCCGGGACCGCGGCTGCGCTGCAGCATGATCTCGACCGGAACCTTGACGAAACGGACACCGCGTTCGGCCAGCGCGCGCGGATCGATCCGCAAGTCCTCGGTGTGGTCGAGGGCGAAACGGAAGCCGCGCTCCGCCAGCGCGGACATGCGCTCGTGCTCCGCCGGCCCCAGTGAGCGGAATGCCTCCTGCGAAATCTCGATGATCAGCGAGGGCGACAGCGCCCGGTTCACGTCCAACAGCGCCAGAATATCGCCGAAGAAGGACGCGTCCGCCAACGTCTCGCGTGAGAAATTCACGAACAGGCCGACCTCCCGGTTCATCGCCGCCAGCCGGCGGACGACCTGGACGCAGCTGCGCATCATGCGGAGATCGATGCGTTGCAGCAGGCCGAACGCGCGCGCGCTTTCGAGAAAACGGTCGGGCTCGATCAACGAGCCATCGGCGAGCTTGATGCGCGCCAGCGCCTCGTAGAAGCGCACCTTGCGCTGCGGCAGCGTGACCACGGGCTGCAGATAAAGCTCGATGCGTCCAGCATCGACCGACTCGCGCAACAGCCGCCGCATGTCCTCCTCGTTATGGCCGGGGATCGATCCCGGCTGTGCCGGTTCGCTCCCGGCGGGCGCTTCAGCGCTCTTTGCCGGAGCCGGCCGCGTATCGCGCGCCGCAACTGCGTCGGCGATCTCCTCGACGCGCTTGACCAGCGCGTCCATCTCCTGCGCCAGCGGTCCGGTGACCGAACGCAGATCCGCGACCGGCGCTCCCTCGAGCGCGGTGACGCGACGGCCGATCTCACCCACCTCGCGTGCGATATTGGCCGTCGCGCGCGCAAGATCGTCGTAGCGCCCGGCCATCTCGGCCCGATCGCGCCGGCGCGCGCCGAACACCTGGTAGGTCATCAGCGCGAACAGCAGCGCCAGCGCAGCCAGGCTTGCTTCGACCGGCGTATAGCCCGCCCAGAAATGCGCCACCGCTCCGGCGGAGGCGGCGATCACCGCCATGCAGGTCGCTATGAACAGAGAGCCGAGGCCACGCATCGGAATCCGGACCGGGAAAAGTCGCGCCGATCTACTCACAGTTCAGCGCACTTCACCATAGCCGGATGGCCGATGACGCGGAAGCGCTCAGGCCGGCGCCGGCATCGTTTTCTCGTCGGCGACGATGCGGCCATCGACGATCTGCACCCGCCGGTCCATGCGCGCGGCAAGCCCAAGGTCGTGGGTCACAGCGACCACGGTCTTGCCGCGCTCGTCCACGAGACTACGCAACACATCGAATACCTGCGCACTCGACTTGGAATCGAGGCTGCCGGTCGGCTCGTCGGCGAGCAATACCGGCGGCTCGTTAGCCAGCGCCCGGGCGACCGCCACGCGCTGGCGCTGGCCGCCGGAAATCTGGTCCGGGCGCTTGTGCCGGTGGTCCGCGAGCCCCAGCGAATCCAGCAGCCCCTCGGCACGCTTGCGGATTTCGTCCTCCGACAGCGCACCAAGCGCGCGCATCGGCAGCGCGACGTTCTCGGTCAGGCTGAACTCCGGCAGCAGGAAATGGAACTGGAAGACGAAACCGAGATTGGAGAGTCGCACCTTGGCCCGTTCGTCTTCGGACATGGTGGTCGTCGATTGGCCCCCGATCAGCACGTCGCCTTCGGTCGGCAGGTCGAGTAGCCCCAGAAGATAAAGGAGCGACGACTTGCCCGAGCCCGAAGGCCCCGTGATGGCCACAAATTCGCGGGGCCGGATCTGCAGATTCACCGACTGCACCAGCGTCACCGGCACCAGACCGGGCAGCACGCGCGTGACGTTCCTGGCCTCGATCAGCGGCTCGCTCACGTCGCCCCCCGGATGATTTCGACCGGATGCACGCGCGCCGCCTTGCGCGCCGGGAAATAGCCGGCGATGACCGAAGAGAACAGCGCCACGCCTGCCGCGATCACGTAGTGATTGATCGTGTATTTGAGCGGCAGCCGCGTGGCATCGATGAACGGCGTCTTGATTTCGATCGTGCCGAGGCCGAGGCACATGAAATAGCCGAGCACCGAGCCGACCAGCGCGCCGGCGAGCCCGATCGCCATCGCCTCGATCACGAAAATGCGCCGCACCGTGCGCTCGTTCAGTCCGAGCGACTTCATGATGGCGATGTCGCGCGACTTCTCATGCGTGATGGTGGAGATGATGTTGTAGGTGCCGAAGCTCGCGACCAGCAGGATCGCGCCGACGACCGTAAACATGATGATGTTGCGCACCTGAAACGCGGAGAGCAGATCCTCCTGCGCCTCCTCCCACGACACCGACTTGTAGCCGGTTTCGGCGGCGATCCGCGCTGCGACCGCCCGCGCGACCATCGGATCGTTGAGCCGCGCCCGCATTTCGTTCACCAGCCCGGTTTGGCCCTCCAGGATTTGCCCGGTCTTGATCAGAACATAAGCCGCGCCTTCGTCGACCTGCCGCACGCCGGAATGGAACGTGCCGACCACGGTGCCGTTGATGCGCACGTTCCGGCTTCCGGAGATCGTGACATTGGCGCCCACCTTGGCCGCAAGCTTATCGGCGAGCCGGTCACCCAGAATGATCGCGTTGGTCGCGCGGTAAAGCGCCGACAGATCGCCCTGGCGCATCTGAGTCTCGAGGTTC
>JAYUHJ010000342.1:0-1576 GCA_043767065.1 Hyphomicrobiales bacterium
ACAGGTCCACACCTTCACTTCGAAACCCGCCTCAACGGACAAGCAGTGCGGCCGCCCATCGGGCGATCCCGTTGAGGCCCATGCCCTTGGCGGCTTTCAGTGGCCGGCGAGCAACCAAGCCTTTGTCATCTCAACTCGCCGGCTCCACACTACCCTGGTGCGTGGCTCGTCGGAGCCGCAGGCATTTGAAATACTCGAAGCCTGTTGAAATCTCACATCCTCATCGAATTACTTCGAAGATCGTCTCCAGCGCTTCCCGCCCACGAATCTGTATCCTGTCGAGTTCCCCCAGCGTCCGCGTCGTGCGGACTTCGGCGGCGGTGCGTTCGCAGACGATGACCTGCTTCCCGTAGCTTTTGGTCAGCTCCTGAAGCCGCGCGGCGAGGTTCACGCTATCGCCGATCACGGTATAGTCCATCCGCTTTGGACTGCCGATGGTCCCGGCGATAACTTCGCCCGTTGCAATGCCGACGCCCAACGACAGCGCCGGCATGAGCCTAACGGCGCGACTTTCATTGATTGCCGCGATCATGTCCTGCATGCGCAGCGCTGCGGTGACCGCGTTGGCCGCATCGTGCTCACCGGAGAAGGGCACCCCGTAGACCGCCATCACCGCGTCGCCGATGTATTTGTCGAGGATGCCGTCGGTCTCGGCCACAGCCTCGAACAGCTCTCCGAACACCTCGTTGAGCATGTCCACGGTTTCGCGCGGGGTCAGGTGCTCGCTCATCGAGGTGAAATTGCGGATGTCGGCGAACAGCACGCTGGCGCGGCACCCCGTTCCGAACAGCAGTTCGTCGCTGCGCTCGAGAACTTGCTCGACCACCTTTTGCGGCATGAACCGGCGCATTGCCCCGTTGAGGCGCTTGCCTTCGCTGATGTCCTCGATCACCAGCAGCATCCCGACCGCGCCCTTCTCGCCCAGCAGCGGGGCGATAGACAGGTTGACCGACGACGGCTTGGCGCGCGCGGTCACCAGCTCGACATCGAGGAGCACCTTCGCCTCCCCGCTCGCCGTCACTTCCTCGAGCTCGGCGGTCAGCCACGGATTGTTGGCCTGGAGCAGGGTGCGCGCGTCGAGCCCGCCAAGCAGCGTGGATGAAGCACCCAGAATCCGCGCCGCCGCGGCGTTCAATTTGGTGATCTTCCAGGTCTCGTCGAGCGCGATGACCCCGCCCGCCATCGAGCGCAGGATCGATTCATCGAAGCTCCTGGCGGAAAGCGCCTCGGCGAACAGCCGCGCGTTGTCGATCGCCACCGCTGCCTGCGCGCCAAACGCGCTCATCCGTGCCGCATCCTCTGGGGTGAAGCTGCCTCCCTCTTCGCGGTTCATCGCCTGCATCACCCCGATCCGCCGCCCGTCGCGGGTGTTGATCGGCACCGTCAGCACGCTCTGGGTGCGATAGCCGGTCGCCTCGTCGACCGAGCGGTTGAAGCGCTCGTCGGCGTAGGCGTCGGGAATGTTGAGCGTCTCGCCGGTGGCGTAGACATAGCCCGCGAGCCCGCGCCCGGAATCGACCCGCAGCGGCTCCACCGCCCCTTCCACCCCTTGCGCGACTTGCGCCTCCAGCACGGG
>JAYUHJ010000343.1:0-1570 GCA_043767065.1 Hyphomicrobiales bacterium
TTTCGACATGCCGGGAATGACCATGGTGTTCCAGGTCAAGGATCCGGCAATGCTCGATCAGATCAAGTCCGGCGACAAGGTGAAGTTCCAGGCGGAGAAACTTGGCGGCGCGTTCACGGTCACCAAGATCGAGGCGGCGAAGTAGCGGCTTGACGTTGGAGGTGATCGTGCAAACCGCAAAGCGACTTCGATATCACCGATGTGTGGCAGGGGCGTTTTTTTTGGCGGTCGCAGTCGCGATGGCATCCGCCACAGTGCTTGCGCACGTGCATACCCCCTCACCCGGATCGGGCTACCCGAACTCTCGTTCTGCCCGCCCGGCCGAGCCGTTGCTCTTTCATGTTCACGGGCTGGCGTTCTCCCCGGACGGCAAGGAGTTGTTGGTGCCCGCGCATGCCGGACTTGCGGTATATCGCGATGATGGCTGGTCGGAGGTCGATGGACCGATTCACGACTTTGCCGGCTTCTCCCTGGCCGAACGGGCGATCTATGCCAGCGGCCACCCGCCTCCAGGGTCGTCCCTGCCCAATCCGCTCGGCCTGGTCAAGAGCACCGACCTTGGCAAGAATTGGGTCTCGCTCGCGCTGGGTGGCGAGGCGGACTTCCACTTCATTGCCGCCGGCTACCGCTCGAACGCGATTTATGTGCGGAGCACGGCGGCCAACGCCGCGATGCCCGT
Organism: Hyphomicrobiales bacterium; assembly: GCA_043767065.1. Classification (GTDB taxonomy): domain Bacteria; phylum Pseudomonadota; class Alphaproteobacteria; order Rhizobiales; family Xanthobacteraceae; genus JAHFPN01. Next base: position 680 of record JAYUHJ010000343.1, read on the forward strand.
TCCGGGATTGCATCTGTCCGTCGATGAGGGCAGGACATGGCGGCGCCAGACTGCCCGTGGGCTGGAGGGAGAGGTGTTCGGAATCGCGGCGCATCCGCAGGATGCGAGAACCCTGGCTGTCGCTACAGATAAGGGCCTCTATATGTCGCGAGATGCCGGAGAAACGTTCAAGCGGTTTGACAGTCGCCAGGCCGTAACCGCGGTCGCTTTCGATCTTGACGGTCGAAACGTGAGCTTTGCCCGGGCGATTCGAAGAGAACTGGTTTCAGTGCCAGAAGGGCGTCTGGAACCTTTGGCCGTCGCGCGGCGTTGGGGTGGCAGGCCCTGAGGTACGTGCGGGCATGGTTCTTCGCGGCGCACCACGCCCATCGCTGCGATCTGGGACGTGCCCCCTAAAAAGGTTCCAGACACCCCGCGTATTCCTCCCGGTTGACTCGGCTGCCGTGGCAGCCGAGAATCGCTTGAACGGCGAGCGATTCCCACGGGCTTGCGGCGACGCGCCGCCCTCACGTTACACGGAAACAGAGCATATGGAGTTCCAAGAAGGCCTCACCGTCGGCATCGATCTGGGCACAACATTCTCGGCCATCGCGCATCTGGACGACCACGGCAATCCCATCGCGTTGGCGAACGAGGACGACGAGATCGAGACCCCCAGCCTGATCCTGCTGGCCGACGGCGGGCACGTGATCGTGGGCCCCAGCCGCACCCGCGCGGCCATGGAAGACCCCAGCCACGTGGTCGAGCGTGTCAAGCGGCACATGGGCACCAATGAGTACAAGCGGACATTCGATGGCCATGAGATCACGCCCGAGTTCCTTTCCGCGCTGATTCTCAAAAAGCTCCGCCAGGACGCGGAGAAGCGGATCGGCAAGATCGGCAACGCCGTGA
>JAYUHJ010000344.1:0-3874 GCA_043767065.1 Hyphomicrobiales bacterium
TTAGAGAAGCATGATGACCGGATCGTCGTCGACAATGAGAATACGCGCGACCATGGCAACACCCCGAACGCTACCGGGCACGCAACTGTGCCGTTTCGAGGCAGTTTGGCCGAACGGGCTTAATGGGCTGTTAAATGTCGCAAAAAACACGGCAGGCGCGGGCTTCGTGGGATGACCGGCGCGGCCGCGCGCCGGCGGCCGTTGCGGTCAACGCAGCACCAGCACCGGGATTTTGGATTGGTTAAGAACTTTCTGCGTGACGCTGCCGATGAACACGCCACGCAATCCGCCCTGGCCTTGCGTCGCCATCACGATGACGTCGCATTTTTTCTTCTTGGCGATATCGAGGATCGCGTCGGCCGGATAGTCGCTGGTGACATGCACGCCTTCGTAGGGCACGCCTGCCTTCGTCGCCGCGCGTTCGATGAAATCGAGATGCTTGGCCGTCGTCTTCTCGATCAGCTTCGCGTGCTCTTCCGGCGTCGCATAGCCGACCGGCAAGTTGTTCCGGTAGACGATGGGTGTGGCGGGCGGTGCCGCGAAAAAACCAGTGACCTTGGCGCCGACCGATTTGGCGAGCGCCACGCCTCGGACGACCGCCTTTTGCGACGACGGTGAACCGTCCGTCGGGATGAGAATGTTCTTGAACATGTCGTTTCCTTCGTCTCCTCACTTCATGTAGGGCAGAACCCAGATCAGCATCCCGAGAACGTAGCAGACGAAGGAGCTGACCAGCGTGAACGGGATGCTCCAGGACAGGAACTCCCGCAGCGAAACCTTGCGGTCCTCTTCTTTTTCGGCGATGCGGAGCGCGACGTAGAGCGCCGGTGCGCCCGCGATGGTGAGATTGCTGCCAATGGTCCCGGACCATAGCACCATCCACCACAGCGGCCAGGTCGGAATGCCGGCCGCGCCCAGATCCCGGATCATGTAGAGAAACGTCAGGATATAGGCGTCGTGCTCCACCAAGCCGACGATTGGAATGGTGACCCAGTAGAGCAGCGTCGCGCCGAGCGCGAAATTATTCGCGAACAGCGGCTTCATCGCGTCGGCCATCAACTGAAGGATGTGCGTCTTTTCCAGGCCGCCGACCAGCGCGAACAGCGCGACGTAGAACAACACCGCGCGCCAGTCGAGGTCCTGGATGATTTCCTCGAAGCTCGGCGCTTTGAGCCGCTCGCCCAACAGCTCAACGATGAGCACCAGAGCGATCGCGCCGGTCACCGCGATGAAGCCGAGCTTTACGCCCAGCGTCTCCCGCATCGCCATCGCGAAGACCGTAAGCAGGAACATTCCGACGGCGATGCCGGCAAAAAGCGGATCTGGGATTTTGGATTCGATTTCCGCTCCCGAGCCTGCCGCCGGCTTGCCGATGCCGCGGAAGCCATAAAGGTACATGACCCCAAGCGTGATGACGAACGTCACCATCAGGATCGGGAAGGACGACGGCCGTCCATGCTGCCAGACGAAGTCGAAGAATTCGGCGCCGGCCACGCTGTGCAGCATCTGCGGCGGCAGGTCGCCGAGCAGCAGCGCCGTCCCCATGATATTGGCGCTGAATCCGATCATCAAGACGAGCGGTGTGGCCGGGATTTTCAGCGCCCGCGCCAGCGGCAACGCCACGGGCGCCATCATCAGGATGCAAACCACGTTGTCGATGAACATCGACAGGATGCCGGTCAGCATCGACAGCACCATGACTAGTAGTCCGGGGCGTCCGCCGGATAGCCGTAACGATTGCACCGAGAGCCAACTGGGTACTCCGCTCCTGCCGAAATAGCCCGCGATCACCCAAATCCCGACCAGGATCGCTATCACATTCCAGTCGACGAGCTGCGCGGCCTCGGTCTCGGTCATGGTCCCGATCCAGACCATGACTGCGACGCCGAGCAGCGCTGCGACCGTGTTGTCGAATTTGTTGACAACGATGGCGATGATCGTCACTGCGAATACGGCAAAGGTCAGCCACTGGACCATGCTCATGAGGTGCTTCCTAGGGTTACAAGCGTTGAAGGCAGTTCCACGCGCTTCTTGTGCGGGGCGTCGGGATTCCATCCGAGGATGGCGAGCATCACGAAGAAGCCGAAGACGTAGGCGAGCGCGACGGGCCAGCCGTACCGCAGCCAGCGGCCGACCGATTTCGCTTCGGGATACATGTTGGACAGCGCGACGCCCGCCGACGAGCCGAACCAGATCATCGAGCCGCCGAAACCGACGGCATAGGCGAGAAAGCCCCAGTCGTAGCCGCCTTGCTTGAGCGCCAGCGCGGTGAGCGGGATGTTGTCGAACACCGCGGACAGGAAGCCCAGGCCCAGCGCGGTCTGCCAGGATGCCAGCGGAAGCTCCTCCACCGGCATCAGCGAGGCGTTGGTGACAAGCGCCAGCAGGAAGATCGTGCCCTTGAAGGTCTCGGGCATGATTTCCCAATCTGGGCGGCGCACCGGGGCGGCGGCGAGGATCACGATCCAGACGGCAAGCCCGATCACCGGAACGATGTCGAGCACCGCCGGGAATCTCAGGTTCGCGGTGACGTTAGCGCCGATTGCGATCACCAGGATCGCCGCCACGATCGCGAGCGACGGCCAGTCGATCTGCAGGCCGCGCGGCGCATCCTTGAGGATCGGCGAATAGCGGTGCTGCTGGATCGCCGCCGGGATGCCGAACACCAGAAAGCCGGCCACCGCGGCGACATAGGCTGTGAGCACGGACAACGGGCTGATGCCGTCGATCCACATCATGGTCGTCGTGGTGTCGCCGACGACGCTGCCCGCGCCGCCGGCATTCGAGGCCGCGACGATGCCCGCGAGGTAGCCAATGTGGACTTTCCCCCTGAACACGTGCCGCGCCATCGTGCCGCCGATCAGCGCCGCCGCGATGTTGTCGAGGAAGCTCGACAGCACGAACACGATGGCGAGAAGCGCCAAGCCGCCTTGCCATCCGTCCGGCAGAAATGCCGGCATCTCGTCGGGGATGCGGCTTTTCTCGAAATGGCGCGACAGGATCGCAAAGCCCATCAGCAGCAAGAACAGGTTGGCCAGGATTACCCATTCGTGCTGCATGTGCAGGCTGAGGCCGGCAACGCCATGGCCGAATTTGAAGCCGGTGAAGACGAGCTTGTAGAGGACGATGGCCGCGAGTCCGGTCAGGGCGACTTGCAGCGTCTTGTGGTGAAAGATCGCGACGCCGATCAGCGTCAGGGCGAACAGGATGAAGTCTATTGGGATGCCGAAGACGAATACGGGCTGAGCGGCGGCGGCGCCGGTCGCGGCGGCTGCGGCGGCAGGAGACGCGAACGCCCCCGCGGCTGCGGCAGCGAACAGCAAACGCCCGCGCCAGGGTTTGGCGGCGCGTGCTCGCGCGATTAGGTCAGCGTCGCAAGGAGATTGGCAGCGCAGGATGCTGCGAGACAATAGGCGCAAAGAGGGCCACTCCTTCTGGTTTCCAGTCCGACATCGCAGCGTGCGGCTGCCAGAGGGGCCCGGCCTGGTGATATTTGGCTTATCGTCGTATCAACACCGTCCAAGGCTTTCGAGTGCGAATCCGATCTGCGCTGCGAGTGAACTCAGCGCCCTAGTTCTCGGTGCGTGCCTTCAACGAGCCGCACCATTTGATGCGGATCGACGAGTGCGGCGGCACAAATCCCGATCAAAGTGAGAGCGCCGGCGACATCCCAGTACGACAGCGTGTCGTGCTCGGATGGCCGCCCGCGGCACCACGCGACGAGTGCGACCAGGGCCGCAAGAACGAAGAACAGCGTGCTGATCGCCGGAAGGACGAAATCTCTTGGGAACGTCATGGCGAACAAAGCCCATGCGGCAAAGGCCGTCAGGACAGCCGCCACGAACGCAACCTGCGGTCCGGCAATCCGCGGGCC
>JAYUHJ010000345.1:0-1568 GCA_043767065.1 Hyphomicrobiales bacterium
CTTTTCGATCGCGGGCCCGAGGATCAGACCCAGCACCAGCGGCGCCAGGGGCAATTCGAGCTTGCGCAATACATAGCCGACGATGCCGAAGACGATCATCACCCAGACGTCGAAGACGCTTTGCTGCAGGCTGTAGGCGCCCACCACGCAGAACAGCAGCACGCCGACGCACAGGTACTGGATCGGAACCTCCAGCAGCTTCGCCCACAGGCCCACCAGGGGCAGGTTTAGCGCAAGCAGGATCACGTTGCCGATGAAAAAGCTCGCGATCACTGTCCACACCAGGTCCGGGCGCTCCTGGAACAGGAACGGCCCCGGCGTGATGCCGTTGATGATGAATGCGCCCATCAGCACCGCGATGGTCGGTGAACTGGGAATGCCGAGCGTCAGGAACGGGATCATCGCCGCGTTGGCGTAGGCGTTATTTGCCGATTCGGGGGCGGCGACGCCCTCGATCGCGCCCTTGCCGAAGCGCTCGGGCGTCTTCGACACGCGCTTCTCGACGATGTAGGCCATGAAGGTCGGTACGATCGAGCCGATGCCCGGGATCAGGCCGAGCACGAAGCCGATCCCGGTGCCGCGGAGAATCGCGCCCACCGACCGGCGCCATTCCTCGCGGCTGGGCAGCAGGCGGCTCAGCTTGCTGCGAATCACTTCGCCGACCGGCGCTTCGGCCGCGAGCAGAATCTCCGAGACGCCGAACAGCCCCATCACCACGGCAATGAAGCCGATGCCGTCGTAGAGGTCGGGTACGTCGAACGCGAAGCGCGGCGCGCCGCGCACCGGGTCGATGCCGATCATCGCGAGCAGCAAGCCGAGCACCGTCATCAGCAGCGCGGCGAGCATCGAGCGGCCCGCGAGGCCGCTCACCAGGCACAGGCCGAACAACATCAACGCGAAAAACTCCGGCGGGCCGAAGCGCAGCGCCATTTTGGCGAGCGGCGGCGCCACGACCACCAGCGCCACGGTCGCGACGATGCCGCCGACGAAAGAACCGATCGCCGCGATTCCCAGTGCGGTGCCGCCGCGGCCCTGCTTGGCCATTTGATGCCCATCGATGCAGGTGATCACCGACGCGGCCTCGCCCGGTACATTGATCAGCACGGAAGTGATCGTGCCGCCGTACATCGCGCCGTAGTAAATGGCGGACAGCATGATGATTGCGCCCGTCGGATCGAGCTTGAAGCTGAGCGGAATCAGGATCGCGGTGCCGGCCGCCGGCCCCAGGCCCGGCAGAACGCCGATCAGAGTGCCCAGCAGGCAGCCGGCAAACGCATAGGCGAGGTAGGCCGGGGTAAGCGCCGCGGAGAATCCGGAAACGAGATGCTGCAGCATGTCCACCGTGCGGTCCTCTCAGATTCCCAGCAATCCTATGGGCAGCGGCACCTGCAGCCAGTGATAGAAAAGGTGAAACAGGCCGAAACTGCTGGCCAGCGCGAAGATCGCAATCGCGACAGGCCGCCGTACGCCAAGCGCAATCAGCAGAGCGGCGCTGAAAAGCAGCATCGCGAGGCGGAAACCGAGCGGTTGCAGAAGCAGCGCCACGATGACCAGACCGGCGACCAGCG
>JAYUHJ010000346.1:0-1566 GCA_043767065.1 Hyphomicrobiales bacterium
GCAACCAAGGAAGCAGACCAGGATGTGCGCCTTGATGTGGCTTTCCTTGTGATGCCAGATCGGCCGAATCGCCAGATCGGATTTCTGGATGCGGAAAGCGGCCTCGGCCTCGGTCAACTGGATGTAGGTCTTCCAGAGTTCTTCGTCGGTCCAGTCGGCGATGTTGGTGCGAAGGATGTAGACGCCCTCCGAGAGGCGCGCCCATTCGTCCCACTCGGGCCGATGGCTCCAGCGCAGCTTCAGTCCCGAGGGCACCCCTTCGTTTTCGTTGATCGAGATCGAGAAGCCACCGGCGGCACGGCTGTTGCGTTCCAGGAAGCGCCCGATCTGGCGCTCGATGGCGCCGCGATCCAGCCGCTTCTTACTGTGCTCGATGCGCCTGTCCAGTGCCTGCAAGCGCTCCTCGATGCGTTTCGCGAAGCGCGCGTGCATCGCGAGGGGTCTGCTACTCGGCGCTCCGGTGCTTACCGAGACGGGACTTTCACCCGTTGGAACTGTGCAGCATGAAGCGGCAACCTGCGCTACTCCGGCTACTGCTTCTTCGCGACGCACCATGAATGGATTCTAGCTAGCTCAACATCCACGCCATGCTGCACGAGGGCGGCAAGTTCCGGCTTTGGATGGATCAGATCCTGCAAGGCGTCGCCGAAGGCTGGGTGCGCCCGCACGTGGACAAGACCTTCCGTTTCGAGCAGGCGCCCGACGCCAACCGTTACCTTGAGGCCCGGCGCAACATCGGCAAGGTGCTACTGATACCTTAGGCAGTTCGATTCAGGCCCTGAGCGTGCAGCTTGACCAGAGGAACGGACGGAGCCTGTCCGACATGATCGAGACACCGAGACCGGGTCGATCCGGGATCGGGACAACGCCATTGCGTATCTCGAGCTCCGGCGCTTGATCGACGATGGAAAAATGCTCGGCAACGCGATAGGGATAGACTTCCTGAATCAGCAGGTTGGTCAGGCAGGCGTCGAGTTGCAGCGTCGCGGCCGTCAGTATCGGGCCCGCGCAAAGGTGCGGTTGGATTCGCATGCCGAAGGCTTCGGCCATCGCGGCGATCTTTTTCGTTTCCATGATGCCGCCCGAAGTGCCGATGTCCGGCTGCACGATATCCGCGGCGCGCAGTTCGAACAACCGACGGAAGCCGTAGCGCGTGTACAGGCGTTCGCCCGCGGCGACAGGCATGCGAACCGCCTCCCGCACCCGCAGCATGCCCTCCGGGTCAAACGGATCGACCGGCTCTTCGAGGAAAAAAATATTGAATTCCTCGAACCGCCTTGCCAGAGCGATGACCGCGTCGGCAGTGAGCTCGCCGCTCATGTCGAGCATCAGATCGACGTCCGGGCCCACCGCGTTGCGCACGGCGCGCACTCGGCCGACCGCGAGATCTACGGCCTGCCGGGAAACGGATCGCTGCGACACGTGGCGGATTTGGCCGTGCGCGTCGTTGCCGCCAACGGGATTGGCAAGCGGATACATCTTGAGCGCGTCATAACCGTCCTTCACCACCTTCTCGGCGGCGCGGGCAAATTGGTCCGCACTTTGCGCGCGAAAGGACCAGCCGTT
>JAYUHJ010000347.1:0-9174 GCA_043767065.1 Hyphomicrobiales bacterium
CCGGGGACTGGCTGTTATCCATATTGCCGGATGACCCTGAAACCGCCATCTTGAAGCGCTTGAAGCGTCCACGTGACGACGATACGCCCGAGACCCCCGGCCCGCGCTCCGAGCGCGATACACAGCCGCGGCTCGCGCAACGAACGGCCGAAAACGGATATAAGCGTTCCGACCGGCAGTGGTTCGAACAATTGCTCGAGAGCACCCGCGGCACGGGCCGCTGAGCTTTCGAGCCGGAGGGCCGAATGGCCAAAGTCGAAGACGGGGTAAAGGCGTTCCCGCGCAACCTCGACGACGACCGCCTGCGCGAGGAGTGCGGCGTGTTCGGCATCTTCGATCATCAAGATGCCGCCACCATCACTGCGCTCGGGCTGCACGCGTTGCAGCACCGCGGCCAGGAAGCGGCCGGCATCGTCACCTACGATGGCAAGCAATTTCATTCCGAAAAGCGGCTCGGTCTCGTGGGCGACAACTTCACTCGGCGTGAGGTGATCGATCGCCTGCCCGGCCGCACCGCCTGCGGCCACACCCGCTACTCCACCACCGGCCAGAACATCCTGCGCAACGCGCAGCCGCTGTTCGCCGAGCTCGACGGCGGCGGCTTCGCCATCGGCCATAACGGGAATCTGACCAACGGCCTGTCGCTGCGCCGCCAGCTGGTGCGCGAGGGCGCCATGATGCAATCCACCAGCGACAGCGAGGTGATGCTGCACCTCGTGGCGCGCTCGAAGATGCCGCGCTTCATCGAGCGCTTTATCGAAGCGCTGCGCCAGCTCGAAGGCGCCTATTCGTTCGTGGCGCTGACCAACAAGAAGCTGATCGGCGTGCGCGACCCGCTCGGTATCCGCCCGCTCGTGCTCGGCCGGCTCGGCAAGTCTTATATCCTGGCGTCGGAGACCTGCGCGCTCGACATCATCGGCGCTCGCTTCGAGCGCGACATCGAGAACGGCGAAGTGGTGGTCATCTCCGAGGAAGGGCTGCAATCGATCAAGCCGTTCCCGCCGATGGCGCCCCGGCCCTGCATATTCGAATACATCTACTTCGCCCGCCCGGATTCGATCGTCGGCGGCAAGCCGGTCTATGACGTGCGCAAGGCCATGGGCCGCGAGCTCGGGCGCGAAGCGCGCGCTAGCGCCGACGTGATCGTTCCGGTGCCGGACTCCGGCGTGCCGGCCGCCATCGGCTACAGCCAGGAATCGGGCATCCCCTACGAGCTCGGCATCATCCGCAACCATTATGTGGGCCGCACCTTCATCGAGCCCTCGCAACACATTCGCGAGCTCGGCGTCCGGCTCAAGCATTCCGCCAACCGCGCCGCGATCGCGGGCAAGCGCGTGGTGCTGGTGGACGACTCGCTGGTGCGCGGCACTACCTCGGTGAAGATCGTGCGTATGCTGCGCGAAGCGGGCGCCACCGAAGTGCACATGCGCATCGCCTCGCCCCCGATCAGGCATCCGGACTATTACGGCATCGACACGCCGGAGAAGGACAAGCTCCTGGCAGCCACTCACGATCTCAAAGGCATGTGCGACTATATCGGCGCCGACAGCCTCGCGTTCCTGTCGGTCGACGGCATCTATCGCGCCATGGGCGAGAAGGGCCGCAATGCCGAGCGGCCGCAATTCACCGACCATTGCTTCACCGGCGAATACCCGACGGCGCTGACCGACCGCACCGGCGAAGTCGGCCCGCGGCAGCTTTCCCTGCTGGCCGAAGCGAGTTGATGCCAACCCTGTCCATTTGACTGCAGGCCGACCTCGTCTCTCCCGCGAATTTGAATCGCTTCCGAACCGAGCAGAGCCCACTCTAGAAGAGCGCTAGGTTGCATTCGCACCTTGCTGACTCTAGTTGTGACTCCTCTCGGTGCAGCGCTTAGCGGTGTTGGCCTTCGAAATGCTCTCCAGACTGAAACATTTCCTGCGCACACGGGGCCGGCAAGCGCCGTCGCCAACCTATCTGCATAAAGGCGAGGACTACCTGAACGTCCTCAAGTTCATCCACGATCGACAGAAGCCGAAGTCATATCTGGAAATCGGTACGGCAAATGGCGGCTCGCTGAAATTGGCAAGTTGCCCGTCAATCGCGATCGATCCGAGTTTCAGACTCCAGAAAGGTACGCTGGCTCGGCACAAGATGACTTTTCTATTCCAGATGACCTCGGATGAATTTTTCGCGGATCACGACCTGCGGCAATATCTTCCTGAGGGTGTCGATTTCGCGTTTCTCGACGGCATGCACAAGTATGAATACCTGCTGCGGGATTTCATCAATACCGAAAGATACGCGCACCCGCGTTCGATCATCGCGATGCACGATTGCTATCCGGTCAATACCGAGATCACAGAGCGGGAATACAACTCGAACCCCGCTGAATATCGTACACGCGGCTGGTGGGCCGGCGATGTCTGGAAGCTGCTGCCGATCCTTCGCCGCCATCGTCCGGACCTGAGCGTGACGATACTCGACGCGCCGCCCACCGGCTTGGTTCTGGCGACCGGGCTCGATCCTGCGTCAAGAGTCCTTGTTGATGCCTACAAATCGATCGTCGCTGAATTCCAGTCCATCGACCTTGATGCCTATGGCTTCGATCGCTTTCGTCAGGAGTTCTTGCTTACCGACAGCCGTGCGTATATCGCCGATCCAACTGCCATTGAGCCTGTCGCACGAGACGCTGCGGCCTGATAGTTCATCCACATGACCGGATCGAAAAGTACCGGCACGAAGGCGGAGCCGATGGACAAATCGCTCAGTGACAAGATCGCGCTGGTCACCGGCGCCTCACGCGGCATCGGCTATGCCGCCGCGCTCGCGTTGGCCGAGGCCGGCGCGCACGTGATCGCGGTCGCGCGCACGGTCGGCGGGCTCGAGGAGCTCGACGACGCGATCAAGAAGGCCGGCGGCACCGCCACGCTGGTTCCGCTCGATCTGAAAGATTATGACGGCATAGACCGGCTCGGCGCGGCGTTGTTCGAGCGCTACAAGCGGCTCGACGTGCTGGTTGGCAACGCGGGCCTGCTCGGGCCGATCTCACCGCTCGGCCATGTGGACCCGAAAGCCTGGGAAGACACGATGGCGATCAATGTCACCGCCAATTGGCGGCTGATCCGCTCGCTCGATCCACTGCTGCGCGCCGCCGAAGCCGGACGCGTGGTGTTCGTAACCTCCGGCATCACCGCGCACGCGCGTGCCTATTGGGGCCCCTATTCGGTTTCCAAGGCAGCGCTCGACATGCTCGCGCGCATCTATGCGGCGGAGACCGCCAAGACCAACGTGAAGGTCAATGTGTTCGGCCCCGGCCCGATCCGCACCAAGATGCGCGCCAACGCCATGCCCGGCGAGGACCCGATGACGCTCGACACGCCCGAGCAGGTTGCCGGATATATTCTGAAGATGTGCCTGCCCGATTGGCAGGAGAGCGGGAAGTTCTACAGCTACCCGATGAAGGCGTTGCTGGATTTCCAGCCGCCGAAACCGGTCGGCTAGGCAGTCACCGGCCGCGGTTGCGTGACCCGCCAGGCGACCACGGCCGCCGCCGCGAGCATCAAGCTAGCCAGCAGAAACGAAGCGCCCGGTACTTGCCACGCACTTCCCGCTCCGATCGCATAGGCGAAGGTCGAGGCAAAAATCACCGGCCCGACCAGCGAGGCGATGCCCTGGAGCGAACCGTTGGCGCCCTGTAACTGCCCCTGTTCGGATTCACTCACCTTCCGGCTCATCATCGACTGGAGTGCTGGGCCCGCGAAGCCCCAGGCCGAGGTGATAGGAATTCCAATCCAGGCCCAGACGCCGTTCGGCGCCAGGCCGAGGATCACGAACCCGGTCACGCCGAAGATCAGGCCGACGAGCAGCATGGTGCGCTCGCCGAATCGCTTGACCAGGCGGCCGGTGAGGAAGGCCTGCACGATCAGGAAGCAGATGCCGTAGCCGGCGAGCGAAAGCCCGACTGCGCGCTCGTCCCAGCCGTAGCGATAGCTGGTATAGAGCACGAAGATCGCCGGCAGCGACACGTGCGCGAGGTTGGTCAGGAAATTGACGGCTGCGAGGCCCGTGAGCTCCGCATGCGCGCGCAAGAGCTTGAGCGATCCCACCGGATTGGCCTTGCGCCAGTCGAGCGCCGCGCGGCGTTCGCGCGGCAGAGACTCCGGAAGAACAAAAAAGCCATAGAGCGCGTTGACGAGGCTCAAGCCGGCCGCGACCCAGAACGGCAGCCGCGGATCATAGACCCCGAGCACGCCGCCGACCGCCGGGCCGAGCACGAACCCGACGCCGATCGCCGCTCCCAGGATGCCGAACTTTCCGGCGCGCTGCTCCGGCGGCGTCACGTCGGCGATATAGGCGAACGAGGTCCCGATGCTCGCGGCACAGATGCCGGAGATCAGTCGGCCGGCGAACAGCCACCAGAGATCGGGCGCCAGCGCCATCAGAATGTAGTCGAGGCCGAGTCCGACATTGGAGAGCAAGATCAGCGGCCGGCGGCCGAAGTGATCGGAAAGCAGGCCGTGCACCGGCGAGAAGAGGAACTGCATCAGTGCCCAAGCGGTGCTGAACAGGCCGAAAATCTCGGCCGCGCGGCCCGTATTGCCGCCAAGGAACGTCTCCACGAGCTTGGGCAGCACCGGGATGACCATCCCGAGCGCGAACATGTCGAGCACAAGGGTGATGAAGATGAAGACGACCGCAGCGCGGCGCGAGCCCGTTGGCGTTGGCTGATCGGTCATGGGATTGGCTTTAGGCGAGGCGGCGTCTTATTTTTTAGCACGCGGGCGTTTATTCTGCTTCTGCCAGTCCCGCTTCCGGCCGGCAAATGGATTCTTCGCCTCGCGGAACGACAGCCGGACCGGAACGCCTGGCAGATCGAAGGCTTCGCGCAAACCGTTCACGAGATAGCGCAGGTAGGATTCAGGCAGCGCGTCGGTGCGCGTGCCGAACAGGACGAAGCTCGGCGGCCGCGCCTTGGGCTGCGTCATGTAGCGCAGCTTGATGCGCGCGCCGGAAACCGCGGGCGGTGCATTGGCCTCGATCGCGCCTTCGAGGAAGCGGTTGAGCGCCGCGGTCGGCACGCGGCGATTCCAGACCTCGTGGATTTTGACGACCGCGTCGAGCAGGCGGTCGAGCCCCTCGCCGGTCAAGCCCGACACCGGCACGACCGGCATGCCCTTGGCCTGCGGCAGCCAGTGATCGGCCTCGGTGCGCAAATGCTTCGGGGCGAGATTCTTCGGCAAGGCCAGATCGGATTTGCTGATTGCGAGCACCAGCGCGCGGCCTTCCTCCATCACCAGGTCAGCCAGGCGCAGATCCTGTTCCTCGAATGGACGTTCGGAGTCGATCAAGAGCACCACGACCTCGGCGAAGCGGATGGCCCGCAGCGCATCGGCGGCGGAGAGCTTTTCCAGCTTCTCCACGATGCGCGCGCGTCGGCGCAGGCCCGCGGTATCGAACAGCGCGAAAGTGCGGCCGCGCCGCTCCAGCCGGACGGTGATGGTGTCGCGGGTGATGCCGGGCTCGGGCCCGGTGAGCAACCGTTCTTCGCCGAGCAGCTTGTTCACCAGCGTGGATTTCCCCGCATTGGGCCGGCCGACGATGGCGACCTGGATCGGCTTGTCGCCCGCGGGCTTGGCTGCTTCTTCGGAGGCGGGCAGCGTCTCGCGGATCGCCGCGTATAAATCGGAAAGCCCTTCGCCGTGCTCGGCCGAGAGCGCGACCGGATCGCCGATACCCAGCGTGTAAGCCTCGAAGGCGGCCTCGAAGCCGCGCGTGCCCTCGCTCTTGTTGGCAACGAGGATCACCGGCTTGCCCGACCGGCGCACGATATCGGCGAACGCGTGATCGGCCGGCGTGATGCCGGTCCGCGCGTCGACCAGCATGAGCACGGCGTCGGCGTCGCGGATCGCGGCCTCGGTCTGAGCGCGCATGCGACCCTCGAGGCCCGGGCGCGGCACCTCCTCGAAGCCGGCGGTATCGATCACGCGGAATGAAAGATCGCCGAGCGTTGCCTCGCCCTCGCGGCGGTCGCGGGTGACGCCGGGCGTATCGTCGACCAGGGCGAGCCTGCGACCGACCAGGCGGTTGAACAGGGTCGACTTGCCGACATTGGGTCGGCCGACGATGGCGACGATCGGTTGCATCGATTGGCGCGAGGGGGCGGGCCCCTCAGCGGGTGCCGTCCCAGGCGTCGGCTGGGTTCTTCGGCTGCTGGGCGGTGCGCGGAGCACGCGGAGCGGCAGGCCGGCCCGGCGCAGCTTCGGGCGGGGTTGCGGGCGTCTGCGGCGCCATGGAGAGCGGAACGTTGGTGTTGGTGGGCTGGGCCGGCGCGGGATTGGTATCGATTCCCGGCACGCCGGTGGGGAAGACCGCCCTACGCTCGCCGACTATCGGCTTCTTCTGCGAGCTCATGAAGTCGAGCTTGTCGAGGATGTCGAGGCTGCTCTCGCAGCCGGCAACGCCGAGCGAGAGCGCGGCGGCAAGCAGAAGGTTTCGGGCGGCGCGCATATGCATCTCCTACTGCGTCGCCGGCGCCGCGTCGACCGGCAATAGCGCGAGCATCAGCTGTGCGCGCGAACGCAGCGACGGCGGGGCTTCCGGATCGGCCACGATTTCGACGAACAGCCGACGCGCGGCCTCGCGCTCGCCGGCGCGGAAGCGACTGAGCGCCAGAATTTCGCGCGCCGAAGCCTTGAACGCGGAGTTTCCGGCGATCAGCGGGTCAAGCCGGCGCGCGATCTCAGAGGCGGAGGCGGTATCGACGAGCGCCAGCGCGGCGCGGACCCGGGCCAAATCGCGAAACGCGGATTCGACCGACGTATCGTCGGCCAGCGCATCATAGGCGGCAGCACCGGCCGAGCGGTCGCGCTGCGAAAGTTCGGCTGCGATACGGAAGCGAGCGAGCGTGCGGTAGCCGCGCGGCGCGTCCTTGGTGAGCGTGGTGAGGATTTCCTCGGCCTCGGATTGTTTTCCGGCGGCGTCGAGATCGAGCGCAGTCTCGAAGCGCGCGCCGGCTCTGGACGCCTCGCGCGTTACGTACCATTCCCATCCGCGCCAGCCGGCAACCGCGACGACGAGCACGAGGGCGGCGCCGACGACATAGATGCCGTAGCGCTCCCAGAGTTTGTGGTAGCGCTCTCGCCTAAGTTCCTCGTCGACTTCGCGGAGTATGTCGGACATTGATTTTCCGGGGATTCACCGACGCCGTGCGGTGAGCGGCGTACCGTATAGATGTGGACAGATCGTGGCAAACCCTTGTTCCGCCTCCGTCATCCCGGCCAAGGGCCGAAGGCCCGAGAGCCGGGATCGTATGCCGATGACGATCCCGGATCGGCGCTACGCGCCGTCCGGGATGACGCCTAGGGCTTGGCTTTCAGCTGATAAACGTTCGCCGAGCCGGGGAACTCGCGGGTGCGCACTTCGTGGGCATAGTCCTTGACCGCGGCCTCGATGTGGGAGGCGAGCTCGCCGTAGCGCTTGACGAAGCGCGGAACGCGCGGCGACAGCCCGAGCATGTCCTCGAGCACCAGCACCTGGCCGTCGCAGGCCGGCGATGCGCCAATACCAATAGTAGGAATCTTGACCTCGCCAGTGATTTTCCGCGCCAGCGGCTCGGCCACGGCCTCGATCACCATGGCAAACGCGCCGGCTTCGGCCACTGCCTTGGCGTCGGCGACGATCGGCGCCCATTCGCTCTCGTCGCGGCCGCGGGCGCGGAACGAGCCGAGCGTGTTGATCGCCTGCGGCGTGAGCCCGACATGGCCCATGACCGGCACGCCGCGCTCGGCGAGGAAGCGGATGGTATCGGCCATGCGCACGCCGCCTTCGAGCTTGATCGCGCCGCAGTGGGTTTCCTTCAAGACGCGCGCGCAGTTCCTGAACGCCTGCTCGCGGCTCTCCTCGTAGCTGCCGAACGGCATGTCCACGACCACGAGCGCGCGCTTGGAGCCGCGCATCACCGCCCGGCCCTGCAGGATCATCATATCGAGCGTGACCGGCACCGTGGTCTCCAGCCCGTGCATGACCATGCCGAGCGAATCGCCGACCAGGATCACGTCGACATGGCGGTCGATCAGCGCGGCGGTGTGCGCATGGTACGACGTGAGCGCGACGATAGGCTCGCCGCCTTTGCGGAGCTTGATCTCGGGCGCGGTGATGCGGCGGACTTCTTCGTTCATGGCTCAGATCGCTGACACGCCGACGACATAGGGATGGAAGATATAGAGCAGGAACAGGTAGAGAGCGAGGCCGGCGAAGACCGCGATGACATCGCCGATCCAGCCGCGTGGCGCGGGCTTTGGCGCGTCGTCGCGCCGCTTCATCGAAATGCGGGCATAGACCGCCCAAGCGAGCACCGCGAGCGAGAGCACGATCGAGGCGGCGTCGCCGTTGGCCAAAAGATGCGCGAGCGCCCAGATCTTGATCGCAGCCAGCATCGGATGCTTGAGCCAGAGACGGATGTGGCTCGGCACATAGGCGGCCACGAGCAGGATCGCCGCCGGGATCATCAACAAGAGTGCGATGTGGCGCGTCCACAGCGGCGGATACCAGAGCTGCGCCGGCCCGGCCGCGCGCCACGCGCCGTAGCCGTACGCGATCATCAGCAGGCCGGCGAGCGAGACGATCGAATAGAGGCCCTTGTAGGGGCCCTCGCCGATCCGCGCGATCAGCGCCGCGCGAGCACCGCGTTGCGTGGTGAAGACGTGCATGCCGATGAACACGACGAGGCCGGTGAGCATCAGGATCATGGTTCGGTTCCCGTCTTGGCGCGCGGAAGCTAGTCGCATTGCTCGGGCCTGTCACGACTCGCTCTCTATTACTGTCATTCCGGGATGCGAGCGAAGCGAGCGGGCCCGGAATCCATAACCACCGTCAGCGAGTATGGATTCCGGGCTCGCGGGCAAGAGCCCGCGCCCCGGAATGACGCGCGGGAGTATTCTCGCGAGCGGTTTTCGCCCCGAGGCTTGATCTGACTTCCCCTCACCGATCCCCGCTTTCGCGGGGACAAGCATGAGGGGGACGGAGCGCCGTCCGGCGCAACGTCGGTCTTGTTCGCGCCTCGATCCCGAGGCGCGGCGCCTCGCGGCGCTCCGTCCGGCGATTTCGCACCCCGGGGCCGCGCTTTTCGTGAGGCAATCGCTTGTGATTGCCTCTCCGTCAGCGAGCTCCTCGCGCCGACCCTTAGTGGCCGGA
>JAYUHJ010000348.1:0-1564 GCA_043767065.1 Hyphomicrobiales bacterium
CTGCTGCGCGCAGCGGGCCTGCGCCTGGGCCCGGACCGCGTGGTGGACTGCGTCAAGGCGCTCGAACTCACCGATTGCAACCGGCGCGAGGACTGGTACTGGACCATGTCGGCGGTGTTCCTGTCCAAGGAGGAGCAGCGCCCGATCTTCGACCAGGCCTTTCGCATTTTCTGGCGCGACCCGAAGCTGGTCGAGAAAATGATGAATGCGCTGCTGCCCAAGACCTACGGCCGCGCCGGCAAGCCCGAGCAGGAGCAGAGCCAGCGGCTCTCGGACGCGCTGTTCAGCCAGAAAAAAGCGGAGCAGGAGCTAAAGGAGCAGAAGATCGAACTGGACGCGCGCCTCACCTTTTCATCGCGCGAAGTATTGCAGCGCATGGACTTCGACACCATGTCGGCCGCCGAACTCGCGGAGGCGAAGAAAATGCTGCGCCAACTGCGCCTGCCGCTGCCGCTGGTCCGGACAAGACGCAACAAGCTGTCCCAGTACGGAAAAAAAATAAACCTGCGCGCGACGCTGCGCGAATCGCTGCGCGAAGGCGGCAACGTGATTCCGCTGGTGCGCGAAGCTCCGCTGCGGATCCACCCGCCGCTGGTGGTGCTGTGCGACATCTCGGGCTCGATGAACCCTTACGCGCGCATGTTCCTGCATTTCCTGCATGCCATCACCAACGACCGCGACCGCGTCTCGGTGTTCGTGTTCGGCACCCGGCTCACCAACATCACGCGCCAGCTGCGCCACCGCGACGTGGATGTGGCGATGGCGCGGGTCGCGGAGGCCATCAAGGACTGGTCGGGTGGCACCCGCATTGGCTGGAGCCTGCGCGAATTCAACTGGCGCTGGAGCCGGCGCGTGCTCGGCCAGAACGCCTGCCTGCTGCTGGTTTCGGACGGCCTGGACCGCGAGGCGGGGGAAGGCCTGTCGGAGGAGATGCAGCGCCTGCACAAATCCTGCAAGCAGCTGATCTGGCTCAATCCCCTATTGCGCTACGACAAGTTCGAAGCACGGCCGGCCGGCGTGCGCGCCATGCTGCCGCACGTGGACCGGTTCCTGCCGGTGCATAATCTAAAAAGTCTCATCGACCTCTCGCGTGCCCTGACCGAACAGGCACCGCGCGCCGCACTGGAGAAACGCGCATGGAAATGACGGGCGAGCAGCTGATCCCGGCTTCGCAGGCCGACACCTGGGCCGCGCTGAACGACCCGGAGATGCTGAAAGAGTGCGTACCGGGCTGCGAATCGATCGACCGCAACAGCGACACCGAATACGTCGTGCAGATGACGGCGCGCGTCGGTCCAGTGAGCGCCAAGTTCAAGGGCAAGATGACCCTGTCGAACCTGAATCCGCCGCACTCCTATTCCATCGCGTTCGAGGGCCAGGGCGGCGTAGTCGGTTTCGCCAAGGGCAGCGCCGACGTCAGCCTCACACCGGAAGGCCAGGCGACGAAACTTTCCTACAAGGTAAAGGCGAACGTGGGCGGCAAGCTGGCGCAGATCGGTTCGCGCCTGGTGGACGCCGCGGCCAACAAGGTCGCCAACGATTTTTTCAACGTTTTCAACGAGAA
>JAYUHJ010000349.1:0-3859 GCA_043767065.1 Hyphomicrobiales bacterium
TCTCTCCGCCGTGCCAGTGGTCTCGCTCGGCTTGGGCTCGGTCGCTGGCCTCGGCGCAGCACTTGTCGCCGCCAGCCACTATTCGGTGATGACCAAGACGACTTCGGCCATGTTCGTCGCCGGACCGCCGGTGGTGGCCCGCATCGGCGATAAGACCGAGCTCGAAAAGCAGGCGCTCGGCGGCTGGGAAATTCAAACTCGTGCTGGGGCCGTGGACGACGCGGTCGAGACCGAGGACGAGGCCTTCGCCGCCGCCCGCCGCTTTCTCTCGTATCTGCCCTCCTCCGTACACGCGCTGCCGCCGCGCGGCCCACGTAGCGATCCGCCCTCCCGCCGCGAGGAAATGCTGATCTCGGCCGTGCCGCGCGACCGCTCCCAGCCCTACAAGATCCGCCCGATCGTCGAGGCGCTCGTGGACAAGGGTAGCTTCTTCGAGACCGGCCGCCATTTCGGCCGCGGCCTCGCCACCGGCCTCGCCCGCCTCGAAGGCCTGCCGGTCGCGCTGATGGCGAGCGATCCGTTTCATTCGGCAGGCTGCTGGACCGCGGACGTGTGCCAGAAGGTCGTCCGCTTCGTCGACCTCGCCGAGACCTTTCATCTGCCGGTGGTTTATCTCGCCGATTGCCCCGGCTTCATGATCGGCCTCGAGGCGGAGAAGAGCGCCACCATTCGCCATGGCGTGCGCGCCATGGCCGCGATCAATCAATCGACCGTGCCCTGGTGCACGATCATCGTGCGTAATATTTTTGGCGTCGCCGGCGTCGCGCACGTGCCGGCCGGACGTTTTGCGCTGCGTTACGCTTGGCCCTCGGCCTGGTGGGGTTCACTGCCGCTCGAAGGCGGCATCGAAGCGGCCTACCGCGCCGAGATCGACGCTGCGGCCGATCCGAAAGCCAAACTCGCCGAGATCGAAGCGCGGCTCAACGCACTGCGCTCGCCGCTGCGCACCGCCGAGGCTTTTTGGGTCGAGGAAATCATCGATCCGCGCGACTCGCGGAAGCTCTTGTGCGAATTCGCATCGCTCGCCGCGCCCTTGCTGAAAGCCGGACCCAGCAGCGCGTTCAAGTCGCGGCCTTGAACGAAACCGGCGCGCCGTAGCGCGCCGGTCGATGTATTCGATGCGGCCCGGTCAGTTCGCCACGAAGCAGTAGAGCAATCCGCCACTGCCGGTGGTCTGGAGCAGCGCCAGGCTGCAGCCGCGCGTCGGATGCGACGAATTCCACGAGCGGGCCTGCTCCGTGTCGGTGAGACCACGCCGGTCGTGGTGGCCGACGATCGCAGTGCCCTCGCCGCTCTTGGTCCAGTTGCCGCAGGTACGGTCCTCGGCGACGGTGAACGCGGTGCCGTCCGGCTGCGAGCCGGTGAGGATGTCGTGCCAATTCGGCGTGTCGCCGCCGCCCTTCACCACCTGGCCCTTCTCGTCGAGCGCCGTTTCCTTGTTGATGTTGGGATTCTTGTGCAGGTCATCGACGCTCGCCGCGATCTGCACGCCCTTGGCGTTGCTCCACGGACCGCGGCCGATGCGGTCGCGCGCGTTCACCGGCGGCGTGCCGGTTGCACTCAAGTAAGCGCGCCAGGTACGGGCGCCCGCGCCCACGGCTTGGGCGAGCTGCTGGCAATAGGCGTCGGCGCCGGCGAGCCCGCCGAAGTCCGCGCCCTTGCCGGGGTTCACGCTGGTGATGAAGAAAGTCATCGGCGCCTGCTGCGCTTGAAGCGTGGCGATCGCACCGAGCGAAAGCGCGGCGGCTGCGGTCAACCACATCGTCATCCTGTTCATGTCATTCCTCCCGATAGTCGCCACACCGATAAACCTCGGGACGAAGATTTCTATTCCCGATCCCACACGCGAGAATCGCAAAAAAGCGGCAGGCGCGCATCTGTCGCACCCGCCGCTCGCAAGAATCGCCTCAAGAATCGCCCTTGAGCGGCACGCGGCCCGATATTTCTGCGCGGACGCGTCTAGCTATTCATCACCACCCGAAGAAGAACGGAAATCCGGGCCCCTGTCTCCGATAGGGTCTGTATCCGTAATCGTCACCGTAATACGGCCTCCGTTCGTAATACGGCTGACGGTAGGGTGCGTAAGGCCGGTTGTAGCCGCGGACCCAGCCGCTGCTGTTGCGAAAGTGCCTAGGGCGATGCCGGACATCGACGATGTCCGACTCGATCGTCGGCGCGATTCCTGGACTGAGCGGCAGCGCGGCCGCCGGTGTTGTTGCAAGCGCCGCAAGGCCAAGGGCGCCGGCGGCGGTAGCGATGAGTGCGAATTTCCTGAGCATGGATTCCTCCGTAAGGAAGTAGTCCAATCTATAACTCCATTGTACCAGCGCCGGTTCCATTGTGAACGGCGAATGTTTAGAGGCATACGGAGCCCGCCATGCCGCACCGCATCATTGATAATTCGGTAACTATGAAGGCCGTCCTCGCCTCTGACACCGGAATTTAAGCATGGCGCTCGCATTCGGCATTTTCGATCACCTCGACCGCGGCGCTGTGCCACTCGCTGAGTACTACGAAAATCGGCTGAAACTGATCGAGGCCTATGACCGCCACGGCTTCTACATCTATCTTTGCGCCGAGCACCACGCGACGCCGCTCGGCCTCGCGCCGTCGCCCGGAATTTTTCTCTCGGCGGTCGCCGCCCGCACCAAGAAGCTCCGCCTCGGCCCGCTGGTCTATACGCTGCCGCTCTATCATCCGCTGCGGTTGATCGAAGAAATCTGCATGCTCGATCAGATGAGCGGCGGGCGGCTCGAGTTCGGCGTCGGCAAGGGCATCTCGCCGATCGAGGTCGGCTATTACGGCGTCGATCCGGAAAAATCGCAGGCCATGTTCGCTGAGGCCTTTGACGTAATCCTGCGCGGGCTCAAGGGCGGCACGCTCGATTTCGAGGGCGAGTTCTATCGCTTCAAGCGCGTGCCCATGGTGCTCGAGCCCTTGCAGAAGCCGCATCCGCCGCTCTGGTACGGCGCCAACAATCCGGAGAGCGCCGCCCGCGCCGCGGCCAAGGGCATGAACGTGGTCGCCAACATGCCGGCGGGCGCGCTGCCTGCGATCGGCGCGGCGTATTGGAACGCGCTTAAGCAATCGGGCGCGCAATCCCCCAAACTCGGCATGAACCGCCACATCGTGCTCGCTGAGAACGACGAAGAAGCGCTTGCGATCGCGCGCCGCGGCTATCGGCGCTGGAACGAAAGCTTCATGCACCTGTGGAAAATGCGCAACATGCCTCCGGTCGGCGTGAGCTATCCGCCCGAGATCGACGGCTTCCTGCAGGATGGCCGCGCGGTCGTGGGTTCGCCGCGCACGGTGCTGGAAAAATTGCAGACGCAGCTAGAGCAATCTGGCGTCAATTATCTCGGCTGCCGCTTCGCCTTCGGCGATCTTACGCTCGCGGAGTCACTTCGCTCCGTCGAGCTGTTCGCCCGCCACGTCATGCCGAACCTTCAAGCCAAGCGCGCGGCGGCGGAATAGCAGCCTTATTCTTTCGGATTGACCGCGAAATCGTGTGTCGCGAGTTTGCCGTCGGCGAACGCCGCGGCGATATGCGGCGACGGCACGGCGACGTTTTTTGCGAGCCCAACCATCATCAACAACCTAACCGTGAGCCAGGTCACGTCGAGCTCCCACCACTTGTGCCCGTGCTTGGCCGAGCGCGGATCGGCGTGATGGTTGTTGTGCCAGCCCTCGCCGTTGCTGATGAGGCCAATGAGGATGTTGTTGCGGCTGCCTTCGTCGGTCTCGTAGTTCCGGTAACCCCAGCGGTGCGTCACCGAGTTCACCGACCAGGTGATGTGCCACACCAGCACCGTGCGCACGAACACACCCCACAACAGCACGCTCGCGCCGAACTGGATCG
>JAYUHJ010000350.1:0-9159 GCA_043767065.1 Hyphomicrobiales bacterium
GATTGTCCCGCGGCCACCAGCGCGGCACTTGCTGCCGCCAGCATCGAAAGGCCGATCAGTAGGCGTGTCGCACGCATCATCGGCGGCAGGCTAAATGACCGGCACGCCCGAGTCATGGCGGGCTTGATCCCGGGCCGCAACCCATCGAAGGATGGCCCGCAACACAGCGCGGCGAGCCATGACGACCCACAAGGCAAGAAGGTCCGAGATCGCGATCCGGGTGCGCAGCATCGGCCAGCTGTTCAACTCGTTCGACCCCTCGCCGTTCAACGAGAAGGACCTCGACAACGACGCCGAGGAGCACATCGTCGGCTGGGCGCGCGAGCTGCCGCGCGACGCGCGCTTCGCCATCGTCGTGCATCTGCCGCCCGAGGAGGCGGCCGCGCCCGAGGCGGCCGCCATTCCCGCCGCCTTCGCCCATTATTTCACCGAGCGCGCGCAAGTGTTCGAGCGCGACCAGCGCGAGTTGTTCCGCATCGGCCGCTACTCGCTCGCCATCGGCATCGTGGTGCTCGCGCTCTGCCTGGCCGCCAGTCAGTTCCTCGCGCCGCTGATCCCCAACCCGGCGCTCTCGCGCATCGGAGAGGAAAGCCTGATCCTGCTCGGCTGGGTGGCGAACTGGCGGCCGATCGAGATCTATCTTTATGACTGGTGGCCGATCCGCCGCCGCCGGCGGCTCTATCAACGCATCGCGGCGGCCGAGGTGATCGTGAGGGGAAAATGAGCATCACTTTGCTGTTCCTGGCCCTGGCGACCTTCGCCGCCGCGCTGATCGCCGGCCTGTTCTATGCCTATCACTGGACGGTGATGCCCGGCCTGAACGCCACCGATCCGCTGGCAGCGATCAACGCCATGAAGTCGATCAACGTCGTTATTATCAACCCGATCTTCGCATTCAGCTTCTTCGGCACGCTCGTATTCGGCGGCGTCGCGGCGTTGCTCTATCTGCGTGCCTTCGGCACCGCGCCGGCCTTGCTGGTGTGGGCGGGCTTTCTTGTCTACGCGCTCGGAACCTTCATGGTGACGATCATGTTCAACGTGCCGCTCAATAATGAGATCGCGGCCTCGACCCCGACCGCCGCGACCGCCGCCACGATCTGGCGCGCGTTCTACGAGCCGTGGATGTATTGGAATTTGGTGCGGACGATTGCGTCGATCGCTTCGTTTGTCTTGTTTGGGGCTGCCATGTGGCTGGAGGCGAGGGGGCGCACCTAGACCCGGCCACACCGAGTTTGGCCCAGAAATAATAAGCAGGTTGTCTAATTCAAGTATTCAACCTAGCCTGGCCGAGTCAAATTTCGATGGGGGCGGTTATGCGGCTAGAGATGCTGAGCCTAAAGAATTTTCGTTGCTTTAGAAATGAGCTAGTTCGTTTCTCTCCTTACACGGCAATCGTTGGTCCAAACAACAGCGGGAAATCGACAGTATTCAAAGCAATTGACCTGTTCTTTCGGACCACTCAAAGAACGCACCCGTTTTCGCTTTCTGATTTCAACGATCCGAAACAGGAACTTCGTATTGCGCTTACTTTTTCGAACGTACCGGAGAAAGCGCAATCCCTCGAAAACTTCGGACACTACTATCGGCACGGCAAGCTTGAATTTTTTATCAGGGCGACGACGAGCCCAGAGGGACAGATCGCGGCTTCCGTTCATGGAACACGGCTCGGAATAAAGGACTTTGGGGACTTTTTCACCGTGCGTACCGCTGCTGACAAAAAGACCGCCTATACAAAACTAAGAGAAAAATTCCCTGACCTGCCGGACTTGCCATTACGTAGTTCTGTCGATGTTTTTGCGGCTGCACTTTTGGAATACGAGGGAAAAAACCCGACCAAGCAAACAATGATTGACAGCGAGGATTTGGCATTTGGTGCTGCAGGTGTTGCTTCTCGTCTTCGCAGATTCGTAGACTGGGTCTACATCCCGGCTGTCAAGGATGCGTCGGAAGAGGACGAAGAGGCGAAGAACACGGCCTTCGGCATACTGGTCAATCGAATTATTCGAGCGAGAGTAAAAGTAGACGAGAAGGTCGCCGAGATTAGAAGGATGGCGCATGGACAGGTTGAATCATTAGTAGAAGATTACAAGGAAGAGGTTAAAAAGCTGGAAGGTGTCCTAGATACTGAATTTCGAAGAATAACATCCACTGACGCACATATTCACTTGGATTGGACTGAGATCAACGCAGAGAACGTTACGTTACAAATGCCACTCGTGAAATCTTTCTTTAGTGACGACACGTTCCGCGGAGAAATATCGCAGTTCGGACATGGCCTGCAACGAAATTACTTGATGACACTTGTTCATCTGAACGCGAAGCTCGCAGTTGAAGACGAACCTTCAATTGTCTTGGCATGTGAGGAGCCAGAACTCTATCAGCACCCTCCACAAGCTCGCTACTTGCACATCGCTCTAGAGAAAATTTCTCAGCACGACCAAGTTCTCATTACGACCCACAGCCCGTATTTCATTTCAGCGCGCACGTTTGAAAACGTTCGACTGATCCGAAAATCGACGAAGAAGCTGTCTACTGTGACGTCTTGGACGGCAGACCAGCATCGAAGTCTGATCGCGGCTGCCTACGGCCAGGAGGCGATAGGACGGGAAGCGGCTCTTGCAACACTGGAGACATTTATTCAGCCAGAGCTCAATGAAGCCTTTTTTTGTAGCAAGCTAGTTCTAGTCGAGGGACTAGAAGACAAGTCAATATTCATGGCTGCGTTGCAAGAGAGCGGCGAGCTGGACGAGTTCTTACGTCTTGGCGGACACATTGTTGGTGTGAATGGCAAAGGCAACTTAATCAACATGACCGTATTGGCCAGGGGATTTGAGACTCCCTATTTCCTAGCCTTTGACGCAGACGCCGGCTGCAAGCCTGAAGACGTTGAGAGCAATAAGAAACTAAACGCGAAGGTTGTCTCGTTGTCGCAACTTCCCGCCGAAAAATGCATATGGCCCGACGAGGATTTCTTTGGCGATCGAGCGATCATCTGGAGAAACAACATCCAATCTTCGATTTCGAATGACTATCAAGAATGGTATGATGACGTGAAGGCTGTATGCACTACGTTCGGATGGCAATACGCCCGCCTGGACAAGAATCCAGCCGTTCTTTCTCATACACTTCAGAATATTTTTTTGAGAAAGAAGAAAATTGCATGTCTGGAGAGAGCTACTGAACATCTGATGAAATTTGCACGAAGCTAAGTGCGCCTCACATCCTAAACACCCCAAACCTCGTCCGCGGGATCGGCGCGTTGAGCGCGGCGGATAGCGCCAGCGCCAGGACCTTGCGCGTCTCCGAGGGCGCGATGATGCCGTCGTCCCACAGCCGCGCGGTGGCGAAATAGGGGTTGCCCTCGGCCTCGTATTGCTCCCGCGTCGGGCGCTTGAATTCGTCCTCCTCGGCCTTGGTCCACTTTTTGCCCTCGGCCTCGAGATTGTCGCGCTTCACGGTGGCGAGCACGCTGGCGGCCTGCTCGCCGCCCATCACCGAGATGCGCGCGTTCGGCCACGCGAACAAAAAGCGCGGCCCATAGGCGCGGCCGCACATGCCGTAATTGCCGGCGCCGAAGCTGCCGCCGACGATGACCGTGAGCTTGGGCACCGCGGCGCAGGCCACCGCCATCACCATCTTGGCGCCGTCCTTGGCGATGCCGCCGGCCTCGTAGTCCTTGCCGACCATGAAGCCGGAAATGTTCTGCAGGAACAGCAGTGGAATTTTACGCTGGCAACAAAGCTCGATGAAATGCGCGGCCTTCAGCGCGCTCTCGGAAAAGAGAATGCCGTTGTTGGCGATGATGCCGAGCGGCATGCCGTGCAGCCGCGCGAAGCCTGTGACTACCGTAATGCCGTAGAGCCGCTTGAACTCGTCGAACTCGGAGCCGTCCACCAGCCGCGCGATCACTTCGCGCGCGTCGTATTGCTTGCGCAGGTCCGCCGGCACGATGCCGTCGAGCTCCTCGATGGCGAACGCCGGCTCGCGCGGCTCGTCGTATTCCAAGTCCACGCGCTTGGGCTTGTTCAGGTTCGCGACGCAGCGGCGCACGATCGCCAGCGCATGGGCGTCGTCGGTGGCGAAATGGTCGGCCACGCCCGAGCGGCGCGTATGCACCTCGGCGCCGCCCAGCTCCTCCGCCGTCACCACCTCGCCGGTCGCGGCTTTCACCAAAGGCGGCCCGCCGAGAAAGATGGTGCCCTGCCCCTGCACGATCACGGTCTCGTCGGACATGGCCGGCACATAGGCGCCGCCCGCAGTGCACGAACCCATGACGCAGGCGATCTGCGGAATGGCGGCGGCCGAGAGGCGCGCCTGATTGAAGAAGATGCGGCCGAAATGCTCGCGGTCGGGGAAGACTTCGGTCTGGTGCGGCAGGTTGGCGCCGCCGGAGTCGACAAGATAGATGCAAGGCAGCCGGTTCTCCGCCGCGATCTCCTGCGCGCGCAGGTGCTTCTTCACCGTCATCGGGTAATAGGTGCCGCCCTTGATGGTGGAGTCGTTGCACACGATCACGCATTCGCGGCCCTCGATGCGGCCGATGCCGGTGATCAGCCCCGCGCCGTGGATGGCATCGTCATAGAGGCCGTTGGCCGCGAGCGGCGAAAGCTCCAGAAACGGCGTGCCGGGATCCAAGAGCCGCATCACGCGCTCGCGCGGCAAGAGCTTGCCGCGCTTGACGTGGCGCTCGCGCGCCTTTTCTGCGCCGCCGAGCGCGGCTTCCTCGCGGCGGCGGCGCAATTCCTCGACCAGCGCCGCCATGGCGGCGGCGTTCTGCCTGAATTCCTTGGATTTGTTGTCGACCGTTGAAGTCAGCGCCGCCACGGGTCACCCCCTCTTGCCAAGGTGCCGTGAAGGCGGGGGGAAGGCAACGGCACAATTAATCCCTCTCCCCGCATTGCGGGGAGAGGGTGGCGAGCATCGAAGATGCGAGCCGGGTGAGGGGCAGGCGCAGGACTGCGACGCCCCTCACCCGGCTTCCTCGCATTGCTCGTAAGCCGACCTCCCCCTCAAGGGGGGAGGTGAAGAGGAGCGAACTCAATCGTCCGCGAACACTTCCTTGTAGATCCAGCCGGCGGCCCCGCCGCCGATCAGGGGCGCGAGCCAGTAGAGCCACAGCTCCTGGATCGGCCACATCGGCCCGGCGAAGATCGCCGGAATCAGCGCGGTCGAAGTCGAGCGCATCGGATTGACCGAGGCGCCGGATACGTGGATCGCGCCCAGGTGGATCAGCGTGAGCGTAAGGCCGATGGCGAGCGGCGCCAAGTCTGCCGTCGCCTTGCGCGCGGTCACCGCCAGGATCACGGTGACGAAGAAGAACGTCATCACCACTTCGGTGACGAAGCAGGCAATCATCGAGAACTTGCCGAGCGAATGATCGCCGTAGCCGGTAGAGGCGAAGCCCGCCGCCAGCACATTCCCCGGTCCCGCCCGCCCGGTCGCGATCCAGTACAGAACGAGCGCGGCGAGGAAGCCGCCCACCAGCTGCGACACGATGTAGGGAAAGACCTCGCGCGTCGGCAGCCGGCCGTTCACCGCCATTCCGACCGTGATTGCCGGGTTGAAGTGTGCGCCCGAGATGCGGGCGAACGCATAGGCGCCGGTCAGCACCGTGAGCCCGAACGCCAACGCGATGGCGAGATACCCAACGCCCGCTTGCGGTGTCGCTGCAAAAAACAACGCCGTCGCACAACCACCGAACACGAGCCAGAAGCTGCCGAACGCCTCGGCCCAGTATTTTCGATATTTCCGGTTGAGCATTGGGTCCCTCCCCAGGGGAAAACGAAGCGCGCGGAAGCTATGTGAGTCGCGCACCCCTGCATAGGGCGGGAAAGCCTATACGCCGCAAAGGCTTACCCCCTCGTCATTCCGGTCGCGCGCGAAGCGCGCGGACCGGAATCCATAAACACGAGCGGTAGAGAATCCCGCAAGGTCCGCGTCTATGGATTCCGGGCTCGCGGCCCCGGACCAGGTCCGGGCCCGCGCCCCGGAATGACGGCAAAGAGCGAGGAGTCAGTCCAGCGCGTCGGTCTGCGCGTAGGGCCAACGCTCGTTTTGCGCGGCCTCGAACCAGGCGCGATAGGCCGGAAGGGCCTGGATCGCATCGACATAGGCGGACGTGGCCTTATCGACCTTCAATTCGTAGCTGACGATGCGGCCCGCGACCGGCGCATACATGCAATCGGCCGCGGAAAATTCGCCAAACAGGAAATCGCCGCCCTTGCCGAAGCGCTCGCGCGCGCCGCGCCAGAGCGCCTGGACGCGCTCGACCTCCGGCCCGACCTCGGGAATGAACGTGCGCCGCGCCCGTTTGCGCCGCAGGTTGAAATGGCAATTGCCACGCAGCGCCGGGAAGCCCGCGTGCATCTCGGCCGAGATCGTGCGCGCATGGGCCCGCGCTAGGGGATCGGCGGGCCACAGCTTGGTGTGCGGAAATTTCTCGGCGAGATATTCCAGAATCGCGATCGACTCCCAGATTTTCTCTTTGCCGTCGATCAGGATCGGCACCGTTTTGCCGGCGCCCTGGGCGGCGACCTTCTCCTTGAAATCGACCGAGCCGTTCGGGATCAGCACCTCGTCGAACGGGATTTTATGGTGCGCCAGTGCCAGCCACGGCCGCAGCGACCACGAGGAATACGTCTTCGAGCCGATGACTAGCGTGAGCGCCAAGAATCTCTCCTCTGCTGCGGCAAACATCGCCGCTGACGCGGCACATAAGCAAGCGCAGAATTTTGATCGAAGGGATGAATGGCGTTAATCCGTCATCCTGAGGTGGCGGCCGAAGGCCGCCCTCGAAGGATGATGGGCACATTCGACGCACGCCATCCTTCGAGGCTCGCCGCTACGCGGCTCGCACCTCAGGATGACGTGCTATTTTTTCTCTTCCGTTTCCACCGGCCCGCCGGCGGCCTTCCAGCCGCGGAAGCCCTCGTGGATATGCGCGACGGGCTTGAGGCCCATGCGCTGCGCCGTCTCCGCCGCCAGCACCGAGCGCAAGCCGCCGGCGCAGAAGAACACGTACTTCTTGTCCTCGCCGAACGCCGGCTTGTAATAGGGCGAAGCAGGGTCGATCCAGAACTCGAGCATGCCGCGCGGGCAATGCACCGCACCGGGCACCCGCCCATCGCGCTTCAGCTCCCGGATGTCGCGGATATCGACCAGCACCACGTCGTCGCGGCCGTGCAGCTTCACGGCGTCCTGCGGCTGGATGGTCTCGATCTTGGCGAGCGCCTCGTCCACCAGCGTGCGGTAGCTGAGCGTGATGTTCTGCGTCATTTCTCACCTCGGCGCGCACCATCCGGCGGCGGCAACAGAGCGTCAAGCTATTGCATCGCGTACGCGGGCTTGACCTTATTTAACATTTTGATTAAATACCAAGGATCCGGCGCCCAGGAGACGCTGACCACCCGCCCCTGCGAAGCGGAAGCCAAAGAAGGACTTAGTAGCAAGAAACAATCCGAGCGTTTTCTCGGAACTGTTCGGAAACTCGCCGCCGATGAAAGCGGCGAGTCATTTGAGCTTGCCTTGCGGAAAATCATTCCCCGTCAAGAGGCCGCAGTCTAAAATCAAGCGGCAGCCCTAGTTGAAGTAGGACTTCGGGCGGAATCTCTTGCCCGAAAAGAAGGTCATATACTTGCTGTAGGTTTTCTTCCCTCCAACGCACCGCAAGCCCAGGAATCTCTCGCTTGATCTTCCACGGGAACGGCGTGCGAGCCATTCCCTTCGTGTCTTCTTCAATCTGCCGACGAATCCACCATGCGTAGAGATCAGCAGCCTGCAGCGGCAAAATCTCTTTATCGTCTTTGAATGATGGCGTGTCCCCTAGTATGTGCCCAAACGACTCCTGACCCATGCTTTTGAAACTGTCCCAAGCCGCAATAACCTTTTCTTTTTTTCCCAATTGTTCGTCGAAGATAAAATCCACCTTGTCATGAAGGTCTAGCTTTTTTTGATTTCGAGATAGCTGCGCTATCAGATCGAAAAACAACAGGAAGTATGGATCCCGCATAGGCTGCGGGGCGCGCCCGAAGACTCGTTCGTAATCATCGCGCATTACCGCCGAGGAAACGCCTGCTACGGCGTGGTTTTCGATAATTCGATAGAAGCGCGTTACCCGGTCATCTTTCCCCGTGCGGCCAAAAAGTTTTTCCGCGTCCGCCATCTTAAAATAGGGAGCGCCCCCAAGAGATTCTTTCCATTCGTCCTTGAAGGCCGCCCATTGCTCCGCTGAGGCAATAAAGCCGGCGAGCACAAAAACCGCGCCTTGCCCGGAACCGCTGTCATCAACGAACGCTTGCAGCATCAGAAAAAATCGCCCTTCCGAGCGCCGTCACTCTCAATCCCAATCCGGCGCCCAGGAGACGCTGACCACGCGGCCCTTGGCCGAGGCGAGCGCGCGGATTTCGTCCATCTCGGCTTTGGTCAATTCGAAATCGAAGATCGCCGCGTTTTCCTTGAGCCGCTCCGGATTGTTGGTGCGCGGAATCACGACGATGCCCTGTTGCACCAGATAGCGCAGGCTCACTTGCGCCGCCGACTTCGCGTGCTTGCGCGCTTTGCCGATTTTCTCGAGCACGATGTCGCCGTGCACGCGCCCGCGTGCGATCGGGCTATAGGCCGTCACCGAAATGCCGTGGCGCTTGCACGCGGCGATCACCTTGGCGGCGTCGAGGTAGGGGTGCAGCTCGATTTGGTTGTTGACGATCGGCTCGGACGCGAGCCGCACCGCCTCGTCCAGAAGCTTCACCGTGAAGTTCGAAACGCCGACGTGGCGCGCCAGCCCGCGCGTCTTCATCTTGCACAGCGCGCCGATCGTTTCCTTG
Organism: Hyphomicrobiales bacterium; assembly: GCA_043767065.1. Lineage (GTDB taxonomy): Bacteria > Pseudomonadota > Alphaproteobacteria > Rhizobiales > Xanthobacteraceae > JAHFPN01. Next base: position 8,823 of record JAYUHJ010000350.1, read on the forward strand.
AGTTGCACCGACGGATTGGGCCAATGCAGCAGCAACAGGTCGACGTACGGCAGCTTCAACTTCGCAAGGCTCTCCTCGACCGAGCGCTCCAGCTCATCGGCGCGGAAACTCGTATGCCGGACCTTGGTGGTGAGGAAGATCGCGTTGCGCTTCACACCGCTGGTGCGGATGCCCTCGCCCACTTCCGTCTCGTTCTCGTAGGCCTGGGCGGTATCGATGTGGCGATAGCCGAGCTTCAGCGCCTGCGCGACCTGGCTCACGCAATTCCTGCCGCGCACGTCCCAGGTGCCGAGCCCCAGAAGCGGAATTTTTGCGCCGTTCGCTTCCACCGATTGCG
>JAYUHJ010000351.1:0-3854 GCA_043767065.1 Hyphomicrobiales bacterium
GCGAGCCCGGCGGCGACCAGCGCATTGGATGCCTGGAACGCGCCGACAAGTGGCAAGTGCAGACGATACTCTTTCCCACCCACGCGCACGGTCAGCGACTGTGCGAAGCCATCGGGCGTAGCCGCGAGCAACGTGAGATCGGTGCCCGCGCTGCCTACGGAAACGAGACGCAGTTTCATCTGTTGCGCGACGGCGGCGATGATCCTGGCTTCCGGGCTGTCGGCGTTAATGACTGCACTGGCGCCCTCGGGCAACAGAGTATCGAACAGCCTTAGCTTCGCCGCCCGATAGGATTCGAGCGTCGGATGATAGTCGAGATGGTCGCGCGTCAAATTCGTGAAAGCGCCCGCCGAAATTCGGACGCCGTCGAGGCGGCGCTGGTCGAGACCGTGCGACGATGCTTCGAGCGCGAGATGCGTAACGCCCTCGCCCGCGAGCTTGTCGAGCAGTTGATGCAGCGCCACCGGATCGGGTGTGGTCAGGCTTCCGGTTACTTCGCCCGAGGGCGCGCTGACGCCGAGCGTGCCAAGGCTGGCGGCCCTGTGCCCGGCCGTTGCCCAGATCTGCCGCGTGAACGAGACGACCGATGTTTTTCCGTTGGTGCCGGTGACCGCGACGATCGTTTCCGGCTGGCGCGGATGCAGCTTCGCAGCTGCGCGCGCCAGCGCGACCCGCGCATCAGCGACGCGCACAAAGGCAACATTTGTAGGCAGGCCCGCGGGCCGCTCGCCTTCACCGACCACCGCGACCGCGCCCTTGGCCGCCGCATCGGCTGCGAAGCGGCTGCCGTCGGCACGGCTGCCCGCGAGCGCAAAGAAAACCGAGCCCGGCATCGCTTTCCTGCTGTCGGCGGCGATCGACGTGATCGCGACACCGCGCGGCGCACTTGCACCGTCAGGTCCGAGCAGATCGTGCAATTCCAGCATTAGCGTTCCGAACTCTAGCGCGCCACGCGCTGGGCGACCGCGAGTAGGCGTTCGGCCGGCGGCAGATCGATGCGCGGCTTGAGGCCCAGCAGCGGCGCGATGCGCGCGATGATCTTGCCGCTGGTCGGCGCCGCGTTGAGGCCCGAGGTGGCCTCGCGCTGGTCCGCCGTCGCCTGCGGCTCATCGAGCATCGTGAGCACCAGATAGCGCGGCGCGTCGGCCGGGAATACGCCCATGAACACCGTGAGGCGCTTATTTTTCATGTAGCGGCCGCCCACCACCTTCTCCGAGGTGCCGGTCTTGCCGCCCACGTAATAGCCTTCCACTTCCGCGCGCTTGGCCGAGCCGCGCTCGACATTGAGCCGGAACAGATAGCGCATCTTCTCGCTGGTTTCCGGCTTGATTACACGCACGGCGAGCTTTTTCGCGTCTTCCTCCGTGCGCCGCAGAAACGTCGGCGGGATCAGCAGTCCGCCATTGATGAGCGCGGCGGTCGCCATCACCGCCTGCAAGGGTGCGACCGAAAGCCCGTGGCCGAAGGCGATGGTCACGGTGTTCAGCTCGCCCCAACGCTTGGGCATGAGCGGCTCTGCGCTTTCCGGCAGTTCCGTGCGCAGCCGCTCCAACTGGCCGGTTTTTTTCAGGAACGCCCGGTGCGCATCGACGCCGTGCGCCAACGCCATGCGCGCGGCGCCGATATTGGAGGAATAGGTGAAGACTTCTGGCAAACTCAAAATGCGCTTTTGCGCATGGAAATCGTTGATCGTGTATTTGCCGTAGTGCAGCGGCTGGCGGGCATCGAGCTGCGAGCCGAGCGTGAACTTTCCCGAATCGAGCGCCATCGCGACCGTCAGCGCCTTGAAGGTCGAGCCCATCTCGTAGACGCCGGTGGTGAGTCGGTTCAGGCGGATCGGGTCGCGCATGCCGCGCGGCTGGTTCGGATCGAAATCCGGCAGCGACACCATCGAGACGATCTCGCCCGTGCGCACGTCGAGCACCAGTCCGGCAGCGGCATTGGCCTTGTAGCGCACCATCGCGGCGGCGAGCTCATCGCGCACCGCGTGCTGCACGCCGAGATCGAGCGCGAGCGACACCGGTGAAAGTGTGCGGTCGGAGGTAAGACCCGCAAGCCGAAGCTCCGCGAGCCCCTGCCCGTCGATCCATTTCTCGAGGCCGGCGATGCCGGCGTTATCCACGTTGACGTAGCCGATGGCATGAGCGATCTCCGGCCCCGACGGATAGACCCGCCGGCTTTCGCTCAAAAATCCGATTCCGGGCAAGCCGAGGCGATGGATCGCAAGCCGCTGCGCCGGCGAGATTTCGCGCTTCAGCCATACGAACCCGCGCTTGGAGGAAAGCCGCTCGCGCATCTCGCGCGTGTCGAGATCGGGCAGGATCGCGGCCAGCTGCTCGACCGCTTCGTCCACATCGATGATCTTGCGCGGCTCGCCGAATAGCGATGGCGCTCGCACGTCGGTCGCTATCAAGCGTCCGCTGCGGTCGAAGATATCGGGCCGCGAGGCGGCGGTCGCGTCGGTCGCCGCGGTTCGCTTGGCCAGAGGGCTGTCGGGAAAAGCCGCAAGCTGCACCAGCCGCGCCCCGATCACCCCAAAAACGAGCATGAAACCGAGAAACAGCAGCCCGATCCGCGCGCGCGTCATCCGCACCGGATCGATGCGCGGTGCTTTTCCGGAAACGTCGATGGCGGTATCCCCCGGATGCACGGCTCAGTTCCCCTTGACCAAAGCGTCGAGCGCGCTGCGGTCGAGCGGCGGGTCGATTGTCTCGATCAGATCGCCGATCGGGTCGCCGCTCGTGATGGGCTTTTCCGGCAGCGCGGCGATTTCTCCGACCTGCACGAGCGCCACCGGCTTCATGCCGAGATGGCGCTGCGCGAGGTCCTGAATCCGCTCGGGCGCGCCGAGCCGGCCCCATTCGGCCCGCAGCCACGAGATGCGTTCGCGCTCGGTGCGAATTTCAGAACGGAGCTTGGCGATGTGCTGCACGTGGGCGGTCGATTGATACTTCACTTGATAGAGCGCGACCGCGGCAGCCACGAGGCAGCCGATGACGATGAGATGGAGAAGCCTGAGCACGCCTACCTCCCGCGCCTGGCTTCAAGCGAAGGCAGCCGTGCAATCGACGGCGCCAGCGGATCGTCGTCCCGGGCCGCCGCTTCCGTGCGTTCTGCGGCCCGCAGCTTGCCCGAGCGCGCCCGCGGATTGGCGGCAGTTTCGCCAATCGAAGGCTCGATCGGCTTCTTGGTGAGGATGCGGAAGGTGGGTTCGGACGCCACGATCTCAGGCCGATGACGCGACCCCGCCGGCGCCTTGCCACGGTCGATCAGGAAGTTCTTCACCAGCCGGTCTTCGAGTGAATGGAACGCGACCACCACCAGCCGCCCGCCGGGCGCCAGCAACCGCTCGGCTGCGAGCAGCGCCGCCGCAAGCTCCTGTAATTCGTCGTTCACGAAGATGCGCAGCGCCTGGAAGCTCCTGGTCGCCGCATCGATCCCGCCCGGGCTGGCGCGCACGACGCTGCGCACGATGTCGGCGAGCTCCCCCGTGCGCTCGATCGGCTTTTCCTTGCGCGCCGCGACGATGGCGCGGGCCACCGCGCGCGAACGGCGCTCTTCGCCAAGCGCGAAGAAAATATTCGCCAGCTCTTCTTCGGGAAGCTTATTCACGAGATCGGCCGCGCTCGGCCCGCTCATGCCCATGCGCATATCGAGCGGCCCATCGCGGCGGAATGAAAATCCGCGCTCGGGCTCGTCGATCTGCATGGAGGAAACGCCGAGATCGAACACGATGCCGTCGGCGGCCTCGATCCCGAGATCGCGCGCGAGCGTATCGACCCGCGAAAAGCGCTCCTCGGCGAGCACAAGACGCTCGGGGAATGCTTCGACCAGCGCCGCTCCGGCGGCGACAG
>JAYUHJ010000352.1:0-3851 GCA_043767065.1 Hyphomicrobiales bacterium
GCATCGCCGACCAGGTGCTCCAGGAAGGCCGTGCCTTGGTCGTGGCGCTCAACAAATGGGACGTCGCCGAGCACGCTTCGTCGCTGTTCAACGGGGTCAAGGCGGCGCTGCTCGAGGGCCTGAGCCAGCTCAAGGACGTGCCGTTGCTGACGGTGTCGGCCAAGACCGGCAAGGGGATCGACCAATTGCTGGGCGCGGCGTTCGAAGTGCGCGAGAACTGGTCGCGGCGGGTCACGACAGGCGAACTCAACCGCTGGTTCGAGCGCGCGGTCGAAACCAATCCGCCGCCCGCGCCCGGCGGCAAGCGGATCAAGCTGCGCTACATCACCCAGGTCAAATCGCGCCCGCCGAGCTTCGTCATTTTCGGCACGCGGGTCGATCAGCTGCCAACCAGCTATCAGCGCTATTTGCTCAATTCGATGCGCCGCGATCTCAAGCTGGGGCCGGTGCCACTGCGCCTGACGATGCGTGCGTCGAAGAATCCCTACGACGACAAGAACGCAAAATAACCCGATCTTTACCCTTTGGCGGCTAGGGGATGGTCGTGGGACTACGCCCTGACCAGGGGCGCGTCAGGAGCGACAGGTTGGACGACGCAACGGACATCGTGGATTGGGTGCACTTCGAGCAGAGCCGCGCCGAGCTTGGGCCGGGCTTCATCCGCATCCTCAGCTATTTTCGCGAAGACGGCGCGAAAAGCGTCGCCGCGATCGAAGCGGCAATGCACGAGCAGAACACGGTCGCGCTGGTCATCCCGTCGCACACGCTGAAGGGCGAAGCGCGACAGTTCGGCGCAAACCTGCTGGCCGACGTCGCCGAGAAGATCGAGCAGACCGCGCGCTTTAGCATCGAAACGCACAGCTTCCCCGACGAACTCATTCCCGACGTGGTCGAGCTTCGCCGCCTGTGGCGCCGGACGATGGAAATGTTCGACAAGGAAACCAACCCGCTGCAGACGCGCGGTGCCCCCGGCGGCTTCGGCAAGAAAGTCGCCAACCAGGGGTTCGGACGGATCTAGGCGGCGGCGCGGCGCATCGGCTGGAGCTTGCCGCGCGACAAGCTGCGCCATAGCCATTCCAACGGACCATATTGGAAGCGGTCGAGCCATGGCTTCGACCACAGCAGCATCAGTCCCCACATGGCGACGACGACCAGCCATAGCTGGGCGCGGCCGAGGCTTCCGAACAGACCGAAACCCCAGCCGTAGAACAGGCCCGTCATGACGATGCTGGTGCCGAGATAGTTGCTGAATGCCGCGCGGCCGGCGGCGGCGATACGGTCGACCAACGCTCCACCCCGGCGGGTCAGAAGGATGATCAGCGCGGCATAAGCAAGTACCATCACCGGCCGGAACGGGATCGTCGCGGCGAAGGAGAAAGTGAACAGGCCCTCTACGCTGAACCCGTCGGCGAAGATCAGGGCGGCGAGGACGAGATAGGCGGGAATGGCGATGGCAAAACCGATCAGCGCGGTCTTGCGGTAGCGGGCGTCATCCCAGTGTCCGGTGAGAAAGCCGCTCTTCAGCGCGGCCATGCCGAACAGCATGTAGGCGAGCGTCTCCGGACCGAACAACAAGGTGAAGAACAACGGCATGAAGCGGTTCTCGGTCAGCTGTTGCTGGACCAGCCCGGTCCACGGGCCGAGATGCACTGCCATCTGATGCTGCATCCGTTCTGCGGTCGGGACGGCGAGTTCGCGCGCCATTGCTTCCCATGCCTTGACCAGTTCGGGGTCGGGATTGGGTACGGCGACCGCCTGGCTCAGCATTTGGGCCTGGGCGGCGCTGCCCGTCATGATCAACAGTTGTAGCGCGACCAGCAGGCTTCCCCAGACAATCAGACCTTTCGCGCTCTTGTTGCGGAAGAACCAGGCGACCATCCCGATCAGCGCGAAGCCGATCAATATATCGCCGAACCAGATCAGGTAAAAATGGATCATCCCGAAAGCCAGCAGCCACAGCTGGCGGCGGAAGGTCACGCGCCGCGGCGATTCACCCGATTTTTCGGCAAGCTGGATGACCAGCAGCATCGACGCGCCGAACAGGAAGGAGAAAAGCCCGCGCATCTTGCCGTCGATCAGGACGAAACTGAAGGCGTAGGAGGCGAAATCGGCGGCGCTGCCGACGCCTTGAACAAGCGGGTTGATATAGGCCTGCGGTAGCAGCGCGAAGGCGACGATGTTCATCGCCAAAATGCCCATTACAGCGATCCCGCGCACCGTATCGAGCGTCGCGAACCGCTCGCCTTTTTCAGCCGTCGCCGTCGTCGCCATATTCCATGCCCCCCTTGCCCGTTCGTACTCCTACAGCCAGCTCGCGATCTGCTCCAGCGGCTTCTTGCGGGTGGCATATTCGGGGATGGTGGCGCCCTCGGCGGGCAGGCCGGTGACGATGATCATCAATGGCTTTTCGTCGGCCGGGCGGCGGCAGATGGTGCGCAGGAAGCCCATCGGCGAGGGCGTGTGGGTCAGCGTCGCGAGGCCGGCCTTGTGCAGTGTCGCGAGCAGCAGCCCGCAGGCGATGCCGACGCTTTCGGTGACATAGTAGTTCAGGCGATTGTCGCCCGGCTCGATCCCGCCGCGGCGCTGGCCAAACACGACGATCAGGTAAGGCGCGACGTCGAGGAATTCCTTGTCGTCGTCGGTCCCGAGCGAGGCGAGCGCATCGAGCCAATCCTGCCCCGCCTTGCCGGCGTAGAAGGCGGCCTCCTCCTCCTCGGCAGCGAGGCGGATGCGGTGTTTGTATTCGGGCGAGGCGATCACCGCGAAATGCCACGGCTGGTGATTTGCACCGGAAGGCGCGGTCCCGGCGGCGAGGATCGCCTGTTCGATCACCTCGCGCGGGACCGGCGTGGGGGCGAACATGCGGCAGGTACGGCGCGCAGCAACGTCCTCGCGAAACGCGCGGGCACGGGCGATTCGCTCGGCGTCGGTCAGGTCGGGGAGCGCGGTGTAGGGCAGCTCCGCGTGGGGCTTCACTCGCTACCCCCGGCGGGCTTTGACTGGAGCTGGATATAGTTTTGCAGGCCCATCGCCGCGATCATCTCGAACTGCTGCTCAAGCGTGTCGACATGCTCTTCCTCGTTGGCGAGGATACCGGCGAACAGGTCGCGGCTGACATAGTCATGGGCGGTTTCGCAATGGGCGATCGCGCCCTTCAATTGCTTGACCGCTTCGACCTCAAGCTGGAGTGAAGACGGTGCTCTTCCGCGTCACGCAGGAAGCGCTGGCCAACATCCAGAAGCACGCTGGCAGCGCCAATGTGAGCCTGAGCCTGGCCTTTGGCAGCCGCACGCTGCGGTTGAGCATCCACGACGACGGCTGCGGTTTTGACACCGAGGCGGTGCGCGAAAACGGCAGCCGAGGCATCGGTTTGCACAACATGCGCGAACGCATCGAAGCCGTGGGCGGCAAGCTCACGGTGCAGTCGCAAGCGGGGCTGACGCGGGTCACGGCCGAGCTGTCCAATGCGGCGATCCGGCGCCTGTCTGCAGCCACGCCTGTGCAGGCCACCAGGGCGCTGACGCAATGATCCGCCTGCTGCTGGTAGACGACCACCCGCTGGTGCGCGACGGCCTCAAGCTGCGCCTGGCCAACGAGCCCGATATCGAAGTCGTGGGCGAAGCCGGCGACGCCACCAGCGCCCTGGCCGCCGTGGCCGCGGCTGTCGCAAACCCGCCGACGCTGGTGCTGATGGACATCGGCATGAAGGACACCAACGGCATCGACCTGACGGCGCTGATGCTGCAGCAGGCGCCGCAGCTGGCGGTGCTGATGCTGAGCATGTACGACAGCGTCGAATACGCCCAGCGTGCACTGCAGGTGGGTGCGCGCGGCTACGTGCTGAAGGACGC